>CAZKMM010000220.1:0-1553 GCA_964553915.1 uncultured bacterium | reverse complement strand
GAGAGTAGATGGCTTTAAAATGGTTTTAAGCGGTGTGGTTTTTGCCCTGTTTTTTTCCTCCTGCACCCAACTTAGGTGCTCTGGAAAATAAAATGAATTTTAAAATTTGGCAAAGAAAAATTTTTATTCTCAGAAAAGGAGGAGAGAAGCTTGTCCCAGCTAAAATATGACCCGGATTTATGTTCCAGATGCGAAACCATAGACTGCCTTATGAAATGCCAGTACCTTAATTTAAGTCTGGAAGAGGCTCGCCGGGAGCGGGAGAAGATAATCAAAGGTGAACCCTGCCGGGTGCTGGAAGAGTGCACCACCTGTTATGCCTGTGAGGAATATTGCCCTTATGATAATCATCCTTTCTTTTTACTGGTGGAGAGGCAGGAGGAGCTGGGAATATACCCGGCACCTGTTCCCATTATCAAGCAACAGCTCAAGATGATGGCACCAAGGGGAAAGATTGTCCCGATGAAGGTAAAGGAGCCGGTAATCAATCTCTGCTTTTTCCCTATGCTGGGTGGCTGTATTCGGGGAAAGCTCTTTGAGGGGGTATCAGTAATTGAAGGGAGTGATATTTTCTGCAATATTATGTGGCTTCATTTTGGCAAGATGAGTGCAATAAAAGAGCGTCTTTCAATGGCGCTGGAGAATATCCGCAAATATTATCTGGAAGAGAGCGGAGTTAGGGAGGTGGTCTGCTTTCACGATGAATGCTACGGCGCCTTTACCCGGCTGGCACCGGCTTATGGAATAGAGGTTCCTTTTAAGCCGGTTCATCTTTTTGAGTATCTTGCAAAAAGGCTTTATCAGCTTCGGGACCAGATAAAGCCGATTAATGCCGTGGTCGCTTATCAAAGACCCTGCTCTAATCGGCTGATACCAGAGACCCAGCACTGGGTAGATGAGATTTTCAAACTGATTGGAGCAGAGCGACCCGAACGGGAATATGATGGTGAGAATGCCCTTTGCTGTGGCTTGATGTTCCGAGCTTCTCAGAGGGATGAGCTGGCTGATGAGGTTCAGGAGAAAAATGTTGAGGATATGAAAGCAGTGGGAGCAAAATACTGTGTGTTCAACTGTCCGGTTTGCTTTTTCACCCTGAGTGATTTGGTCAAAGAAAAGGGAATGACTCCGATTTTAATGAGCGAGCTCTGTCAAATCGCTTTAGGAGAGGGTCTGGGATGGTAAAGGAGCTTAAAGAAATAGTTAAAAGGTTAGAGGAGATTGTCGGGGCAGAATATGTTTCCTGTTATCCGGAGGAGAGGTATTTTTACGGACGGGACCCCGGGACAATGCCAGCCAAGGAGCCTGAGGTGGTGGTTCTGCCCGGCTCCACTGAAGAGGTTTCTGAGATTATCAAGCTTGCCAATGAGAAGGAAATTCCTGTGGTGCCAATGGGCGGGGGGCTGGTTCTTTCCGGGCTCTCCCGGGCTCTGCGGGGCGGAATCCTCCTGGATATGAAGCGAATGAACCGAATTATTGAGGTGAATGAAAAATCCAGATATGCCCTGGTGGAGGCAGGAGTTTCTCAGGGGATGCTTCAGTCCTATCTAAAAAAG
>CAZKMM010000219.1:0-1642 GCA_964553915.1 uncultured bacterium | reverse complement strand
CCTTACCGCTCAACAGCCCTATAACAATGTGGTGCGGGTGACCATTCAGGCTCTAGCCGCGGTTCTGGGCGGAACCCAGAGCCTTCACACCAATTCTCTGGATGAAACCTATGCTCTGCCCACGGAAGAAGCAGTGACCATTGCCCTTCGCACCCAGCAGATTATTGCCGAGGAGAGCGGAGTTGCCAATACCATAGACCCGCTGGCAGGCTCATATTTTGTGGAATGGCTGACCGATAAAATTGAACAAGAAGCCTGGGAATATATTAAAACCATTGATGAGATGGGAGGGATGATTGAGGCAATTAAAGCTGGTTATCCTCAGCGGGAGATTGCCAATTCTGCTTATCGCTATCAACAGCAGGTAGATAGAGGCGAGAAAATTATTGTTGGGGTGAATAAATATGTTTCTGGACCCAAACCAGAAATTCCTATTCTGCGCATAGACCCGAAGGTAGAACGGGAGCAGATTGAGAGCTTAAACCGGGTCCGAGGGGAGCGAGATAACACTGAGGTTAAAAAAGCTCTGGAAAAACTTAAAGAAAAGGCTTTAAGTAATGATAATTTAATGCCCTATATTTTGGATGCGGTTAAAACTTATGCCTCCATTGGAGAGATTTGCGATGCTTTACGGGAGGTTTTTGGTGAGTATCAGGAAGTGGTAGGATTTTAAATGAGATTCAATATCAAACCAGGAGGGGAAAAATGGCATTTAAAGTTCTTTTTTTGGCACATTCTCCGGATGCGGAGCCAGAGAAACATCAGGCACTAATTGAGACTGGAAAGTATAAGTTATTTGTTCAGGTGGTTCGGAATCAAGAGCAGGCAATTGCGGTCTGCAAAAAGCTATTTATGGAAGAGGGAATTCATTCGGTTCTGCTTTGTCCTGGTTTTACTCATCAGCAGGTGGCAGAAATTTTCCAGGCTCTGGAAGGAAAAGTCGGGGTAAACGTTGCCCGGGGAGATGGTCCCAGTTCCAGAATTGCTCTGGAGGTAATGAGAAAAGAAGGCTGGTTTGAATCATAGGAATTTTTCTGCTTGAAATCCAATTCTCTGATTTGACCAATTTCTTTATTCCAGTGTAGATTATGCTCAATGAAAATTTTAATTACCGGCGCGAGCGGGCTTTTAGGAGGAAATTTAGTCCGCCATTTATGGTTTAAAGGTGAAAGAGACCTTCGGGTCTTAATCCGCCAGACCTCTCCCACCTTAGCCCTAGAAGACCTTGAGCTGGAGAGAGTTTACGGCGATATTACCCAGCCCGAGAGCTTAAAGCCTGCCTTAAAAGATGTTCGCTATGTGTATCACTGTGCGGCTCTGGTCAGCCAGTGGCGACCGAATTATCCTAAAAGCTATAAAGTTAATGTTGAGGGCACGGTAAATGTTCTTAATGCCTGCCTGGAAGCTGGGGTAGAAAAAGTTGTTTATGTAAGCACGGTTGATACCCTCGGTCTTTCCAGTCTGGAAAATCCCGCGGATGAGAACTGGCACGAGCACGAATCTATGGCTAAATTCAAAAATCCCTACGTTGACACCAAATATGAAGCGGAAAGAAAAGCCCGGGAATTTTTAAAAAAAGGGCTAAACTTAGTGATTGTTAAGCCGACCTATATGATAGGAGAATGGGATACCAAACCAACCA
>CAZKMM010000218.1:0-1689 GCA_964553915.1 uncultured bacterium | reverse complement strand
CTGGCTTACCGGGACAATGGCAAGACCATTTATGACCTTTATGAGAAGCATTCTGACCAGTTCTTTTTGATGTATACCAATGGCACCCTGATTGATAAGAAAGTAGCCAAGAGACTGGCGGAGCTGGGCAATGTCACCCCTGCTATCAGCGTGGAGGGACTGGAAAAAGAAACTGATGACCGCAGAGGCAAGGGAGTATTTAAGAAGATTCTTCGGGCAATGGAGAACCTGAGAGAAGAAGGGGTGCTGTTTGGAATTTCTATGACTGCCACCAGGGAGAACGCGGATATATTGTTGAGTCCGGAAGTAATTAATTTCTGGATGGATGAACAGGGAGCTTTTTATGCCTGGATGTTCCAGTATATGCCGATTGGAAGAGCCTGGAGCCTAGACCTTCTTCCCACTTTAGAGCAAAGACTTCGGATGTATGAGCGGACCCGGGAGTTAATTCATAAAGAGAGAAGATTTGTGGTGGACTTCTGGAATAATGGACCCTTAAGCCGGGGCTGTATCAGTGCTGGTAGAGATTTCGGGTATTTTTATATAGACTGGAACGGGAACATTATGCCCTGCGTGTTTGTGCCTTATTATACTCATAATATAAATCAGCTTTATGCTCAGGGGAAAACTCTGGCAGATGCTCATAGCTCAGAGTACTTTCAGGAGATTCGTGCCTGGCAAAAGGATTATGGTTATCAAAAGCCGATGAAAGAGGTAAAGAACTGGCTGGCTCCCTGCCCGATTCGGGATAATCATGGTTGCTTCTGCCAGATTCGGGAAAAAGCCAACGCTCTTCCTGCTGACCAGTGGGCAGATATGGCTATGGAAGATGAGGAGTATAAAGTTCGTCTGATTGAATACGGTAAGCAGTTTAAAGAGCTTTCTCAGCCTCTCTGGGAAAAATATTATCTGGCAACTGAAATTGACCGGGAAGCGGTCTAATCCCATCAAAATTTAAACAAAAGCCCGACCGATTTCGGTCGGGCTTTTTCTTTCCGCTTAATCAGAGAAATTAAGCCAGCACTACTGCAGTGACTTCTGGTATCTTTTCCTTGAGGATTTTTTCTACCCCAAATTTCAGGGTCATTGTTGCTCCGGGACAGCCAGCACAGGCACCCTGAAGCCGGACTTTAACCACCCCGTCATCACTGACATCTACCAGCTCAATATCCCCTCCGTCCATTCTCAGCATCGGACGGATTTCTTCAATCACCTTCTCAACTTTTTCTCTCATAATTTCCTCCTAAAATTCATGTTTATGTCTTTTATACCATTTTTTCCATTCTTTGGGGTCTTCACCTAGATTCTTTCCGGTAATTTGTTTTAAGAGAGCCAGCACTTCGTCTTTTACTTCCGGGTCATTTAAAGCTTTAATCAACTCAGGAATAGCAAAATCTCCATAAAGCTCCAATTCTTTTTTTGCCTGCGCCTGGATTTTGGGGTCTGGATTTTTTAGGTCTTTAATGGCTTTACTAACCATTCGCTCAAGTTTGGTCGGAAAGATGCCCAGGTCAAATACTTCATCCGCGGTGGCAACTGCAAGGCTGAGGGTGTAAAGGATTAAAAGAATCAGTGCGATGGTTGGAAGCTTTTCTTTTATTGTTTTCAGGCGCTCGCTCATTTTTATCTACATTAAAGTTTAAAGCCTGATAAGTCAAACCTAAAACTTACTGAACAATGCAGACAGTA
>CAZKMM010000217.1:0-1736 GCA_964553915.1 uncultured bacterium | reverse complement strand
GATTGAGCCCGGGCAGGTATTAAAAGATTAGCTCCCAGAACCAGAGAAAAGGTATCCCATGCCGGATTGACCAGAATAGATTTATCCAAAAGTCCATAGGTCACCACTCCTCCGTGAAGGAGGATAATTGTGGGACCTTCGCCTTTTTCAATATAGGCATAATCAATATCTCCGGCTGAGATATAGCGAAGCGGAGCAAAATAGGTTCTGGGGACATCTTCTTTAAACTCTCTTTTTTCCAGGATTAGTTCATCAATTCTGGTAAATAAACAGGAGGAAGTGAGAACCAGGAAGATAGTTAAAAAAAAGAGTCCGACCTTTTTGAAATTTTTTCCCATTATGCCCCTCCTTAAATCAAGTTAATAAATTTTTTAGCATATCCGGGGAAAAATGTAAAGTTTTTATAAGTAAATCAGGCTTTCTTCCATTAAATCAATTAAAGATTTCACTCCCATTTCCTGCTGTGCCTTGCGGGCGAGGTATTTCATAATTTTTTTCCCAAATCTGTTCATTGTGATAGCTTTTACTCCCCGATGATTTTTGACTAGATAGGTGGAACGGTTTTCCCGAAGCTGGTAGTCTAAAATTCCCATCTCCCGAAGAGCAAAAAGAATTTTGCTTTCCACCACCTCATGCAGGATTAAGAAATTAGCCAGAATTCGGCTCAGCCTTCCGTATCTCGGGTCAATGGATAAAGGACTGGGAATCTCTGCGGGAAGCTGGCTTAAAAGTTCTGCCAATCCTCCCCGATTCTCCTGAGCCCAGCTGGCAAAGCCATTTGCCCCAAAGCGCTGAAGCTCACTCCACCTCACCCGGTTCCAGAGGGTATCAATCAGAATCGCAAGTTGCTGGTCTGAGTCTAATTCCAGAAAATCTCTTGCCCGGGGAGTGATGAAAAGCTGAAAATAACTTCCCACCACCATTAAATCCAGGCTTCGGGCTAACTGGTAAAAAACACTAATTCGCTGGCTATCATCCTGGGTGGCTTTCTGGCTCAAAGCTTCTGGCTGGCTGAACATCTGATTGAGCTTTTGCAGATGATTGCGGGGAATTAAGGAGCTTCTGCTGGTCAGCTTGATTGGGTGATGAATCAAATAATCCAGAAAAAGCTGAAAATCCACCAGAATTCTAATTTCAGGCTTGGAAAGATTGCGAACCAGAAGATAAAGTCCCTGGTCTATCCAGAAATTCTCCGGCTCTAACTTTTGCTCCTCACCTTTCTCCTGGAGGCAGGAAAGATAATATTCCTTTCGGGAAAGGGTGCCGAGAATCTCCTCAAAATAATTCCGGGAAATCATCTGTTGGGAAAAAAGATAGCGGTAAAATTTTCTCAAGCTGGTAATCAGGCTTAAAAGTTCGCTCGGGCTGGTTTTAAATTTATCTGGCAGGTAGCTGAAAAGAAAATAATAAAGTGCATCTGGCTCCAGCTCCAGAAACCCACACCTTTCACTTGGCTCCAGAAATCCTTTAAGAAAAAAGAGCAAATTCTCCCGATGGCGCTGAGCGGTCTTTTCACTAATTCCCCGGGCAAGCAAATCCCGAAAAAATGAATCAATCAATGCTTGGTCCTGTGTTATCATATCTCATCTAAATTAACACGCAATTACCTGGGCTTCAAGAGATTGCCCGCTCCTAAAAAGAAGCAGATAATTTATTCTTATTCCTTGACAGGGTATTATTTAAAAAAATGGTAAATCAGCATTTATTTCCTGCTAAATACTGGAGGCAGACCCGCC
>CAZKMM010000216.1:0-1778 GCA_964553915.1 uncultured bacterium | reverse complement strand
CGCTCCAGCTCCTGAATCAGTCTCTTATACACCAGGCTGGTAGCTCCTTTAGAATAAGGGCAGGGCTCAGAGGTAAAATCAATCTCCCGAATCCGGGCATAAATTTTAATCTCTTCTTCGCCCACATATACCAGGGGCTTGGCTCTTCTCACCAGACCCTCTTTTTCTTCCAGCACCGGATACTGCCGAGCAAGATACCCTTCCTGCCAGTGAAGGATATTTCCTAAAAGAGTGGCGCATTCATCATCAAGATGATGCCCGGTAGCTACCACAGAAAATCCTTTCTCTCCTGCCAATCGGTTAAAGCGATACCGCCTGACCATTCCGCAGACCGAGCAGGCAGGTTTTTTCATCACCCGACTTGCTCGCTCAATGCCTGCCCCGAGAAGCTCAGAGAGATGCTCTATAATCAGCTCCTGCCCCCGGCTTCGGGCAAAATTCTCCACTTTTTCCTGAGCCAGCTCTGAGGCTCCTGGTATATTCAGGTTGAGATGATAGCCAGTGGTATGATAGCCGAGTCGGATTAACACTTCCCAGAGGCTCAGGCTATCTTTTCCGCCTGAGACTGCAACCAGAATCCGCTCTTTATGGGTAAACATCCTGTATTCTCTGATGGCACCCTCCACCCGCTTTTCAAAGAAACGCAAAAAATCCTTTTCGCAGATTTTCAGATTATAAGAATTGAGCTTGATGCTCGCTTCCCCACCACAAACCCGACATTTCATAGCTATAATTCTAACCAAATTATTCGTAAAGTAAAAAATTTTTCCTGCTTTACTAATCAGAAGGATTTGGGTATTTTAAATTTTATGCTGGTTTTGGGGATAGAGACCAGTTGTGATGAGACCAGTGCGGGGCTGGTTTCTGAGCGGAAGCTCCTTTCCAATGTAATTTTTAGTCAGGATGAAATCCATGCTCAATTCGGCGGAGTGGTGCCGGAGCTGGCAGGAAGAAGGCATATTGAGGTGATTTCTGCGGTGAGCAGAGAGGCGCTATCTCAGGCAGGGGTGAGCCTGGAGCAGGTGGAAGGAATTGCGGTGACCCGTGGTCCAGGTCTGGTGGTCTGCCTTCTGGTGGGATTGAGTTTTGCCAAAGCAATTGCCTGGAGCAGGGGACTTCCTCTGGTAGGAGTAAATCATTTAGAAGGGCATCTGCTGGCAATTTTTTTAGAAAAGCCAGATTTAAAATTTCCCTTCCTGGGACTTTTAGCCAGCGGGGGTCATACCCTTTTATGTCTGGTGGAGGACTGGGGAAGGTATCAGGTGCTGGGAGAGACCAGAGATGACGCGGCAGGAGAGGCTCTGGACAAGGCAGGGAAACTTTTGGGCTTGCCATATCCGGGCGGGAAGGAAATAGACCGGCTTTCTCAAAAAGGAAATCCGGAGGCTGTGGAATTCCCGATTGGTCTGAACCGCAGGGATGAGCTGGATTATTCTTTTTCTGGCTTAAAAACCGCGCTTCTTCGCTATTTAAGAGAGAATCCCGGGGCAAAAGCGAATTTAAAAGACCTTTCTGCCAGTTATCAGGAGGCAGTGGTTTCTGCGCTTTTAAAAAAGACCCTCTGGGCTCGGGAGAAATATCAGGTGGAGCGGATAGTTTTGAGCGGAGGGGTGGCAAGCAACCGCCGGCTTCGGGCGGCTTTTAGCGAGCAGGCAGAGAGGCTCGGGTTTGAGCTTTATATTCCCAGCCCAAGGCTCTGCACGGATAATGCCGGGATGATTGCCTTGGTGGGTGAGGAAAAGCTCAAGCGGGGATTAAAAGATGACTATCGGCTGGAT
>CAZKMM010000215.1:0-1807 GCA_964553915.1 uncultured bacterium | reverse complement strand
ATGCCTTGAGCCAGACCACAAAGCAGTTTTCCTTAATCAATTTTCGGTTTTCCTCTCTCCTGCTTCCCCACCCCCCAAAAATATTGACAAATTCAAAAATAAATGCTATTTTTTTAAAAAAGCTGGAAAAATTTTTTATTTTTAAAGGAGGTTTCAAAATGGCAAAGAAAAAATTATTAAGATTTAATTCTGGAATAAAAAAATTATTCATCCTGGGAGGTTATCTGGGGTTTGTCTTTCTCTGGGCTTTTTCTCTGAAAGCAGAGGATGAACTCCTAAACTTATGGAACTTTGGTCAGCAATGGTTCAATATTTACTACACTATTGACCTGAAAGTTTTTTATGACCCGGATGTTAGTCCAGATGAACTCAAGAAAAATTATAAAAAATTTGACTTTGATTATACCAGCAAGGAAAACCCGCTTTTAGAGAAAGAATTATTCAAAATGTTAAAGCAGGAACTGGTTGCCAAAGGAATGGTTCGGGATAAAGAAAATCCAGATATTTTAATCACAATGAATTATTACATTGGAAAAAGAGAGAAATATATTCCGCCTCAAACCATAACCAGTAGTAGGGTTGATTATGTCTGGACTATGGGGATGATTGGCTGGACCCCCACTGGACAGACGCAACCGGTCACTCGGACCGAGACCAAGACCATTCCCGGTAAAACTGAAGTTAGCTATTACCGAAATATCCGGCTGAACTTTCTTGATTACAAAGTGTTGAGAAGCGGAGAAGAGCCTCAGCTTCCTCCCCTGCTCTGGATTGGAGAGGTGGAAAGTGAGGGTTCTACTAATGATTTAAGAGGAGTGGCTCCGGTTTTGTTTCGGGAACTTTTGCGAGAATATCCGGGAAAAAGCGAATTTCCTAAAGACAGAGGGATTTATATAAAGTGTGTGACTTATGGCGACATCGGGGTTAGGATTTTGAAAAATGACTGGCGAATTATTAAGAAAGTCGTTTCTGGCTCTCCGGCAGAAAAAGCCGGCTTAAAGCCCGAAGATAAGATTTTAAAAATCAATGATAAATACCAGGGGAGTGGATATTATAGCTGTTATAAATATAGATCCAGAGAGTATTGTTTGAATAAAGACCAGTTTTATAATCAGATTGTCAAGAACACTCAAGGAAAGGAAGTTAAGTTGACAGTTCGCTCTCCCGATGAGAAAAAGCCCCGAGATGTTTTAATCATACCCGAGGTGAAGAATATCTGCGGATATGGGGTTGGTCCTAAGCCCGGCTTCACCTCAGATGTATTTCCTGCTGACCCAGAATGGGTGAAAGATATTCTTTACTATATTAAGAGCAAATGAGAAAAAAATTACCCTTAAACAAAAAATTATATTCCGATAAAATTTGGTTTGCATATATTTTGTTTCTGGATTGAGCTTAAATTTGGAGCAATATCAGAAATCTAAAATTTTGATTATTTTTTGGACAAGCTCAGAAGGTTCCTGGTTCTGGGTATTCAATTCCAGATGAGAAACCTCTTGGTAAAAAGGTGTCCTTCGGGCAAGCACTTCTGAGATTTCTTCCAGAAAATCTTTTCCAGTAAGGCTCGGGCGGTTTTGGGAGTGTTTAATTCTCTCTGCCAGAACCTCGGGCGATGCCTTAAGCCAGACCACAAAGCAGTTTTCTTTAATCAATTTTCGGTTTTCCTCCTGCTCAACCACTCCCCCGCCCAAATCAAAAATCGCCGGGTCTTTTTTAATTACTTCTTTAAGAATTTCGCTTTCCAGCTGGCGAAATCTCTCCCATCCCTCCTGCTCAACTATTTGGGGAATGCTTTTTCCTGCTCGCT
>CAZKMM010000214.1:0-1859 GCA_964553915.1 uncultured bacterium | reverse complement strand
ATTGGGAAGGACAAAAACAAGACCGCTCCCTTCAAAATCTTCTGAAAAAACCTGCTGACCATTGATTAAAACCTGAAAATCATCCAGCCAGATTTGGTCGTTGGAGGAGCTCAACCCGAAGATAAATTTTAGCCCAAAAAATATTCCGTTGGCAATAAAGGTTTTGCTTACAGTTTTGCTTCCGCTGGCACTGCTCCGAACCTCCTCCACCACTTCCAGGTTCCGCTCATTAACCGCCTGAACCAGAAAATAATCTCCTCCCTTTCCATCTAATTTCAGCCGACGGGTATAGGTGATTTCTATCTGGTCGCCCGGAGCCAGCACCGGCTGAGACTCAGGCACCAGCGGATAGCCCGTGGCAAATAAAAGCAGAGAAATCTCTGGCACCTTGGCATCCAGCTGATATTCAGAGCTGTTTATCTTTAAACCATAACCGGCGCTGAATTTTCCACTAAAGCCCATAGAAGAAAGGTCAATTCCGGGAAGGGAATTAAAAAACCCATAATCACAAACCGTGCCACCGGAAAGCTGGCTGATGGTTAAATCCCATTTTTCCGGAACCGACTCACCGGTCATTCCAAAGGAAAAAATCCCTCCCCCTTCCTCCTTTTCCTCCTCACAGGCAAAGCAAAAAATTAAGCTGAAGACGAAAACCAGAGTTAAAAATTTTTTCAATCGCATTTTTCCACTCCTCCTTTACTCTTCCACCGGCACATAAACCGGGTTAAGCGGGAAAATTACCTGAAAATTTCCCTGTGCCTGACAGCTCCATCCCGCCTCCACTCCGAGCCATCCCTGAAACTGCCCGATAATATTCGGCACCTGCACCACCTCCTGGTCGGTCTCCTCCGGGTTAACTCCATCTGTATTTATTATCCCATAAAATACTGCTTTTTGAGAACCGGGGTTCGCATAATCTCCCAGGAAAAAATAAATCACCCTGCCTGAGACCCTTCCCCAGAGCTGATATTGATTGCCATAATTATCCTGCACTGGCTCGGCAGAAGGAGAATAAAATCTTTCTCCTTTCTGAACCGGTTGAAACTGGTTAAAAATCAGTGCCACCGCTTTCTGGGTGCAGTTTTGAGTCTGTCCGCTCAGGGTCATCTCCCAGGGCTGATTCACCGGATAAAAATTTCCCGGATTGATGGAAAGAACAAATTGTCCCTCATCCAGACATCCTTCTCCCACCCCTTTAAAAGTCCCTGCCACTGCTCTGCTCGACTCCATAGCCCCGGAAAAGCTGGAAAAATATCCCTGAGAAAAATTCTCATAAATTTCAAAAAATAGCCCGGAAATACCAAGCCCCTGCACCTGTCCGAGAAAGCTGGCGTATTCCCTCCCCACCTCCTCCAGCACCGAGCCAGATAAAGCTAACCGCCTGCCTCCAAATGCCCGAAAGCTATAATTTCCGGAAAGAGGACGAATATCGCTAATCCCTGCCTCGCCCTGCTGATATCCGGGAAAGCGTAGTTCCCATCGGCTCTGGGGAGCAGGAAGGTCATTTTGAAAATCCCCGCTTTCAAAATCATCAGAAAATACTGTGCTACCATTTATTACCAGCTCCAGCTCATCCATCCAGAAAATATCCTGAGCACTCTGCAAGCCAAGGATAAAATCCAGGCGGAGCTCTTTTTCCCGGGCAGAAAAGCTGTGGCAGACCCGCCTGGCAGAGGAAGAAAAATTATCCCCGGAGCGAGAAGCCAGAACCTGATACCCCTTGCCGTTCACCAGCCGAGCCCGGAAAAAGCTATTATTCCCCCCGCGTTCCAGCTGGCAAAGATAACATACCTGAACTGAATCTCCCCGGCTCAGACCCGGAAGATTCAGGCTTAAAACCACTTCTTCCAGCACCGAGC
>CAZKMM010000213.1:0-1958 GCA_964553915.1 uncultured bacterium | reverse complement strand
ACTGCTTAACTCTGGCTGGTCATAGTTAAATTCAGTATAAGCAATCCATTCCATCCCCGCAGACCATTTCGGCTCATTATCCCGGATTCTCTGCTGGGATTTAGGAGTTAGCTGGAAGCTTGATTTGGTTTGAGGCTCCATTGTCCAGATCTTTCGGTAAATGGGGGAATCTTTATCTGAAGCATAAGCCAGTTTTTGAAAAACTTGAAGAAAGTCCAGGCGGAAAATAGCCGGTAAAGAGCTGAGCTTAATATTCAGGTCAAAGCTGAATTCCTCCCCCGGCGAGAGATTGCCAACAACAATTACCTTGTCTTTTTCCCCATTCACCGCGTTATAATCTAAAATTTCTCCGTTTTCTTCATCTAAGACTATCATCCAGATTCTTCTCAATGGTTCGGAACTTATATTCTTGATGGTTAACTGAAGATAGGGGGAGGGTTGGGAAAGATATCGGGCTTTTAATTCTATCCGGTCAGTAATTCTCTGGGCACTGAGCCCGGGATAGATAACTAAAGGTTGATAGCCTACCGGGGTAATGACCTTTACCTCAGAACCTTCCAGAATTTTGACCAGGAAAGATTTCTCTGGAAGCTCAAATTCTCCTCCTTCAAACTGACAGGCACAGATAAAAAGAAAAAAGAATAACCCGAGGGGAAGGATTTTTCTCATTTCCCCAAAGCCTTCTGCCAGAGCTGATACCACTCTGAATCCGGAAATTCCTTCAACCAGTTTAATTTATCAAAATAAAGGGCACAAGCCAGACATTGAAAATGGTCTAACTCCCGGGTTTGATTCTTTTCTATTCGTTCCAGCCTTTTTAGAAAGAAGTCTTTAAGAACTTCTATTAACCGGCCATGAGCAGAAATAAAGCTGGTTTGATTTAAATTCGCCACCCGCTCCTTTCCCGGCTCTGCTCCTGCCAAACTGGGAAGAATACAGCATACAGAGAGCCATCCTTCAGAATCCACATAAAATTCTGTCATAGCTAGATGAGCGCAAATCGGAAAAAGGTCTTCCATCCAGCCCCCGGCACTTAACTTAATTGGAATTCTTACCAGAGATTGAACCTGGCTGATTTCTTTTTGAACCCGATACCATAACCTAGGCTTGAGAACCAGCCCGGCTTTTAAATTTTCCGGAGTGGGATGAAGATGAGCAAACTGAACCTCTCTCGCTCCCAGTCTGCCCGCAAACATAACCATCCCCTCCAGCTTCTGATAATTTAAAGAATTGATGGTGAATTTTAAGGCAAAAGGAATTTGCTCTGCCTTTAAGTATAAAATTCCTTTTAAAGCTCGCTCAAAACTGCCCTTGCCCCGAATATGGTCGTTAGTATCTTTATCTGTTGATTCCAGACTCACGCAAATAAGGCTGATTTTTTCTTTGATACTCTTATCAGAAAAGAGCCTGGAAAACTGTTGAATCCGAAGCCCATTAGTGACAACAGAAATTTCAAATCCCTGTTCAGCAGAATATCTTATTACTTCCTCAAAATCCGGATGAAGCAAAGGCTCCCCGCCGGTAAAAGCTAAAAGATTTATCCCGTAGGCTTTAACCTCCTCCAGCACCCTTTTGAGCAGAGCTAAATCTAAATCCTTGTTCTGGGATTTATCCCGAAGACAGTGCAGGCAATTTAAATTGCACCTGCTGGTAAGCTCAAAGCTAACCCGTCCCTGACTCATATTCGGTTCCTTCCTCTGCTTTTTGAAGAAGCTGAAGCAATATCTCCGATTCTTGAAGCCAGTCCGGAGCGCTTTCAAAAACCCAGATCTGGGCAGAATTGACCAGCCGGGACATCACCTCAAGATGTCGCTTTGCCAGGCTCGGATTCAGATAAAAAAACGGGCTCTGCTCCATTAGCCTAACCAGTGCCTGATTTTTGCTTAAAGGCTTTAAATCACTCTGAGATTGGTCTTTTCGCTCCGGAAAAACCAAAACTACCTCACCCCTGGCACAAT
>CAZKMM010000212.1:0-1967 GCA_964553915.1 uncultured bacterium | reverse complement strand
TCTGCTTCTTCTGGGGTGCGAAGCGCGGTGATCTGAGGATTAAAATCCCTCATCCTCCTTCTCCCACTGGCTCGGGTTTGATTACCCCGGGAGCAACCTCGGGCTTTTTCTTCTTTTCTTTTTCTGGCTCTGATTGGGGAGCTGGCTCTGGTTTTTCCAGAAGTGGTGCCAGCTCTTCACCTTTGATTAGCCGGTTAATATCTTCTTCTTCCAGAGTTTCTCTTTCTAAAAGAGCCTGAGCAATTCGGTGGAGAGTATCAAGGTTTTCGCTGAGCAGGGTTTTTGCCCGTTCATAAGATTCTGAGACAATCCGCCTGATTTCCTGGTCGATTTCCATTGCGGTTTTTTCGCTGTAATTTTGATGATATGCGAGCTCCTTGCCGAGAAAAATTTGCTCCTCTTTCTTTCCCAGGGTAAGAGGACCGAGCTTTTCACTCATTCCCCAATCACAAACCATCTTCCGGGCAAGGTCAGTAGCACGCTCCAGGTCCGAGCCGGCTCCGGAGCTCTGCTCATTGAACACCAGCTCCTCCGCAGCTCTCCCTCCCAGAAGCACAGTTAAACTGGTAAGTGCCTGGCTTCTGGTGATCAGGTATCTATCTTCTCGGGGGAGCTGTTGAGTGACTCCCAGAGCCATTCCCCGGGGGATGATGGTGACTTTATGCACCGGGTCTGCCTTGGGAAGAAGCTTGGCAATCAAAACATGCCCCGCCTCATGATAAGCAGTAATTTTCCGCTCCTCCTCACTGATGGCGGTTTTCCTTGCCAAGCCCATCATCACCTTGTCCAGTGCCTCTTCAAAATCCTTCATCCCCACTTTCTTTTTATCTTTGCGAGCTGCGAGCAGACTGGCTTCATTTACCAGATTGGCTAAATCTGCTCCGGAAAAGCCCGGGGTGGAGCGGGCTAAAACCTCTAAATTCACATCATCATCCAGGGGAGTGTTTCTGGTATGCACCTTGAGGATTTCCAGCCTGCCCCGAATATCTGGCATTGGCACCACAATATGTCGGTCAAACCTTCCCCGGCGAAGCAAAGCTGGGTCTAAAATATCCGGGCGATTGGTGGCAGCGATGATGATAATTCCCTCCCGGGTGTCAATTCCATCCATCTCCACCAGAAGCTGGTTTAAGGTCTGCTCCCGCTCATCATGACCACCGCCCAGTCCGGCTCCCCGGTGTCTTCCCACCGCATCTATCTCGTCAATAAAAACAATGCAGGGAGGATTGCGCCGGGCTTGGTTGAACAGGTCTCGCACCCGAGCCGCTCCCACTCCAACAAACATCTCCACAAACTCGCTCCCGCTGATGCTGTAAAAGGGAACTCCGGCTTCGCCGGCAATGGCTTTTGCCAAAAGGGTCTTGCCACAGCCCGGAGGTCCTACTAAAAGCACTCCCTTAGGAATTTTTCCACCCAAGCGAGTGAATTTACGCGGGTCTTTGAGAAATTCTATGATTTCCACCACTTCCTGCTTGACTTCCTCCATTCCCGCAACATCTTCAAAAGTAACTTTTCGGGAAGACTGGTCTAAAAGCCGGGGACGAGCCCTTCCAAAGCTTAAGGCTTTTCCCTGGGTGCCCTGAATGTTGCGCATAAATAGATAAAAAACAAACCCTACTGTAAAAAGGATAAAAATCCAGGAAAGAACCTGAATCCAGTTATAGCCCCGGCTAACATCTTTATATTTCACCTTAACATTTTCCTGGACCAGAAGCTGGATTAAATCGCTATCTACAGGTCCTGAGGTCCGAAAGGAGCTACCATCGGTAAATTTTCCAATGATTCTGCTTCCAATAATGGTTACTTCACTAACTTCCCCGTTCTTCACTGACTGATAAAAAGTGGTAAAATCCAGCTCCTGAGTTTTGCCCTGGTCACTGAGCACAAAATAATAGGCAAAAACCGCAATCAGAGCCAGGAAAAAAAGAAAGGAAAACAAGCTCTTAAAAAAGTCCTTTTTCAAATCC
>CAZKMM010000211.1:909-2001 GCA_964553915.1 uncultured bacterium | reverse complement strand
TCCGGCGAACGCTCCAGATGAGGCTTCAGGCACTCTTCTTCCCAGCGTTTTTTGTTGGATTTATTTTCTTCCATTTTTTATCCCTCGTTTTTGTTTTTTAATTATATCACGAACCATTAAGGCAATTAAAAAAGATTGCTCTGCTTTTTTCAATCTATTTTCTGGTCTGGAACTATAAACCATCCTTTTGGGATAATTTTAAGCATAAAGGAATTCCCAGGTCTTGAGACACTTTTTAACCTGAGCAGAGATACAAACAGATAAAATGATTATTTCTTGGGCTTAAAGCCTTTAATATCGCTGATGGCACCTTTGAGTTCTTTATTCCATTCAATCGCAACCTTCATTCCAATTTCCAGCTCTTCAGGCTTGGCTTTTATGGGCATAAAAATGGTGGAATCTGCTCCATCCAGTTTGATTGCTCCGATAATCTTGGGCTCTTTCAGGTCCAGCCAGTTGCCCTTGCCATCCAGCTCAACATAGCTTACCGTCCAACCAATCAGCTTTCCTTCCCCGCTTAATTCCAGATTATCCTTCTCCTCAATCTTCGCAGAGCATTTGCCACAGCGATTTCTGGGCGGGATATAGGTATATCCGCACTGGGGGCATTTAGAAGCCAATAATTTTTTCTCAGCAAGGGCTTTAATGAAGCGTTCCATCTGAAATCCCACGGACCAGGAAAATCCCGCGACAAAAGGAAGCCCATCAACCCTAACATATCCTTTTTTTCTTGCCTCTTGAGCTTGAAGCTCAATCAAAGCCCTTAATTTCTTAATATCAACTTCCGCTTTTTCCTGCGTCATTTTTCAACCCCTTTCTTTTTTATTTTTCAATCGGTTCTACTCCGATTATATCATCCATCCTTCCCTGAGGCTCTTCCACCCAAACCGCTTTTACCCGCATACCAATATAAACCTTGTCCGGCTCAGCATTTAAAAGCAAAGTGGCAAAATTAGAATCCGAGCCATCAAATCTGACAAAAACCGGAATCAATACTTCCCCTTCTTTTAAAGCACCAGTCTCAACCGGGTCCAGTCCAAAAAGTTTGTATTTGCCTTTCTCGACCGGCGGGCTGATGATGAAGCAGGTAAT
>CAZKMM010000211.1:0-899 GCA_964553915.1 uncultured bacterium | reverse complement strand
AATGGTACCTATCGGACTCACCACCCTTCGCTCAGTTATTCTCCGATGGCATCTACCACAAATCGCTCTTGGAGGAACAATAACTCTTCCACAGCCAGTGCAAAGCCCTCCTATAATCTTTTTCTCTTTAAACCCCCGGACAAGTTCGTCCAGAATTAAATTTGCCTTCCAGTGGTAAGCTCCTACCTGCCACTCTCCATCCACCCCCATTGTTTGGGGTCTTTCATCTTTTAAATATCCCATTTTTTCACCCCCTTGGCGAATCTCCTAATACCGTTACCGTAACATAATTGGTCACCCCGCCCCATCCGTGGGCAACTGCTTTTCTCACCTCTTTGGGAACCTGATGCTCCCCGGCTTTACCCATTATTTGAAGGGCGGATTCCAAAATTCGCAGAAGAGCCGAAGAACCAATCGCATTGGTAGCATTAACCCCACCGGAAACGCTGATGGGAATTCTGCCATTAATATCAGTTTCACCTTTTTCTAAAGCCCTCCAGGCAGTGCCTTCATCAAACAACCCCAGCCTTTCCGAGAAAATTAATTCCTGGCTCGGGAAGGGCTGATAGATTTCTGCCAGGTCAATCTCCTTTTTCGGGTCAGTAATCCCTGCCATAGCATAAGCTCTTTTTGCCGAAACCTGACAGCCAAGCTGTTCCGAGGGGTCAAGCACTCCTACTCCACAATAACTTTCACTCTGGAGCTGATTTTCTTCATCAGAATAGGCAGACATTCCCAAAAGCCAGGCAGGTTTTTTGCATTTCTTTTTGGCAATTTTTTCCTCAGCAATGACAATCGCAGAAGCACCATCACTCGCCGGGCAAATATGACCGTATCGGAAGGGATATGCAACCATCGGGGTCTTGGCAATATCTTCTGGTTGGCAGTTTGGCCATTGA
>CAZKMM010000210.1:0-2062 GCA_964553915.1 uncultured bacterium | reverse complement strand
AAAGAAAGATGCGGGAATTATTTTGATAGAATTTTCCGACTTTCAATGTCCATTCTCTCACCGGGTGCAGGCAACCATTGACCAGTTAATGGAAAAATATCCGATTAAAAGAGTTTTTAAAAACTATCCGCTTTCCTTTCATCAAAATGCAATGATTGCTCACCAATCCGCAATGGCAGCATATCTGCAGGGGAAATTCTGGGAAATGAAAAAACTACTTTTTGAAAATCAAGACAAGCTGGATAAAGAGCATATTTTGGAATTCGCCCAGCAGATTGGACTTGATATGGATAAATTCCAAAAAGACCTGGATAGCGGAAAGGTCAAAGAGTTAATAGAGCGTGATAAAAACCAAGCACAATCTTTAGGAATAAACGCTACCCCAACTTTCCTCATTAACACTGAGAAGATAGTTGGAGCTGCTCCCATAGAGGAATTTGAAAGCACCATCCAAAAACTCCTTGGAGAAAAACCAGAAAAAGTCCAGAAAAAGTAATTCAAATAAGTTTGGATTTAAAAGCCGAGCTTTTATAAGCTCGGCTTTTTATTATTTTTTCTCTTTGCTCAGAAAAAAATTTATGGTTTAATATCAAAAAGTTTTCAGGAGGTTGGGGGAATGACTATAGATGAAGCAAAGAGGTT
Source organism: uncultured bacterium (assembly GCA_964553915.1). Lineage (GTDB taxonomy): Bacteria > RBG-13-61-14 > RBG-13-61-14 > RBG-13-61-14 > DRUE01 > CAZKMM01. The sequence continues at coordinate 1,420 of CAZKMM010000210.1, read as the reverse complement.
GATGGAGGAAAAGGTTAAAAATAAAAATCTCCAAAAGCATTCTCTGGCGGTATCTTTTGTGATGGCAAAGCTGGCAGAGAGGCTGGGCGGAGACAGAGAAAAATGGGCACTGGCAGGTATGCTTCACGACCTTGATTATGACCAGACCAAAGATGATTTTGAAAAGCACGGGCTGGTAAGTGTGGAGTGGCTTAAGGATTATCAGCTTGCTCCAGAGATTCTTGATGCCATCCTTGCTCACGCAGACAAAAAGGAGCGAACCAGTCTGATGGAAAAAGCCATCTGGTGTGCAGACCCGATTACTGGCTTTCTGGTTGCCTGTGCCCTGATTCATCCGGAGAAAAAGCTGGAGCCCATAAATGTGGAATTTGTCCTCAACCGAATGAAGGAGAAAAGCTTTGCCCGGGCAGTGAACCGGGAGCAAATCAAATCCTGCACTGAGCTGGGATTGAGCCTGGAGGAATTTATTGAACTCTCCCTTCAGGCAATGAAGGAAATCTCTGACCAGCTCGGATTATAACCTCATCTCTGGTATAATTTTACCACTGGTTTGGAGGTCAGATTTTTCAGGAAAATCTTTTGAACAAATCCTGACCTTTCAAGGAGGAAAAAAATGTCCGGGATTGGCGAGGAATTCTTCCAGAGAACTTCTTATTCTCGTTCCGGGATTTTTCAGGGCTCAAGACCGCTGAGACCCGCCGAGCCTTTTAAAACCTACCCCAAGGCGAAGCGGGTTAGTCTGCCGGAGCCTGAGCTTCCTTCTGGCTCCCTCTGGCAGGCACTGAAAAACCGTCGCTCCCGAAGGGAGTTTAAAAAAGAGTCCATCACTCAAAAAGAGCTGGGTCTTTTGCTCTGGGCAGCTCAGGGAGTGACCGGGAAAATCTCTGGATTTTTGCTCCGAACTGCTCCCAGTGCTGGAGCACTTTATCCGGTGGAGACCTATCTGGTAATTAATCGGGTAGAGGAGCTGGAGCCGGGGATTTATCACTGGAACATCAAGGAGCAGGTTCTGGAACAGCTCAAAGCCGGGGATTTTTCCCGGGAGATAGAATCCGCCTGCCTGGGGCAGGATATGTGCCGGACTGCGAGTGTGGTTTTTGCCTGGAGCGCGATTTTTGCTCGCTCCACCTATAAATATTCTGAGCGGGGAATTCGCTATATTTTTGTGGATGCTGGTCATATCTGCCAGAATTTATATCTTGCCTGCGAGGATTTGGGCTTGGGCTGTTGTGCGATTGGGGCTTTTTTTGACGATGCGGTAAATGAACTGCTCGGGCTGGATGGAAGGGAAGAAGCCAGCATTTATCTTTCTGCGGTAGGGAAATATTAAAAGTTCCACCTTGATAAATTTTGTGGGTATGATGTTCTGAGCTGTGGGAACCAGAGCTTAAAAGGATTTTTCCAAATTTTTAAAATGAAA
>CAZKMM010000209.1:0-2077 GCA_964553915.1 uncultured bacterium | reverse complement strand
TAAGAAATATGCTCGCCCTTCTCCAGCATTATTACCTCTTTGTCCGGTGCTCTTCTTTTTGCCTGACTGGCTGCGCTGGTGCCAGCTGCCACGGCGCCAATTACCACAATTGGTCTTTTCTCTGTCATTTTTTAGACCCCTTTCTAAAAATTTATTTTATTATAGGCTAAAAATCTTGGGAAAAGAAATTTTCCTGCTAAAAATTAAAACCTCTACCAAATTATGGTAAAATAATTAAAAGCTCAAAGCAGGAGGCGGAAGATGATACGCTGGCTGATTCGGACCCTGATTCTGGCGTTAATAGTTGCAGGGGTGATGGTGGTTTACCTGAGCCCTTCTCTTCGGACCAGAACCCAGAGCTGGCTGGTTGACCAGAAAGAATTGATTGAAAAAAGAATCGCCCAAACCCAGAAGCTTTTGAAAAAAACCACCAAAAAAGGGAGCAAAGAAGCTGAAGCCAAGATTAAAAAGGGTCAGAAGGAGATAAAGGAAATCAAAGAGCAGAGCAAGGAGCTGGTAGATTTACCTAAAAACCCGCCGATGGAAAAGCCGGTCAAGGAAAAAGATAAGAAAGAGCTGGAGAAAATCCTGGAAGAGCATTCAAAGTAAATCATTATGGGATTGGCAGGCTGGATTTTTCTGGTAAGCCCGGGGGTGGTTTTTCTTTTTGCCAGCCTGGCTCTTTATTTTTACTGGCGCAGGGAAGATGGGAGCGCTTGAGTTAAGTTTTTTTCTTTATTTATTTTTCCTTCTGGGAATCGGGGTTTATGCCTATCGGTTTTCTCGGAACTTAGAAGATTTTATTTTAGCTGGAAGACGGCTGGGACCCTGGGTGGTGGCGCTCAGTGCCCAGGCTTCAGATATGAGCGGATGGCTCCTACTCGGTCTTCCCGGGGAAGCGTTCAAGCAGGGCTTGAGCGTTTTCTGGGTGGCGATTGGCTGTCTTTTAGGCACTTATTTTAACTGGGCGGTAATTTCCCGAAGGCTTCGGAGCTTGAGCGAGAAGCTGGGGGCACTTACCCTGCCGGATTTGTTTGAAGCAAGGTTTGGAGGAAGCTCTGGGTTTGGTCTTCGGCTTGCCAGTCTTTTGGTGGTGGTGATTTTTTATGCGCTTTATATTTCTGCCCAGTTCAAGGCGGCGGGCAAGACCCTTTCCAGCACCTTTGCGTTGAGCTATCATCAGGCTTTAGTAGTAGGTGGTGGAGTGATTATTCTTTATACCTTGCTGGGAGGATTTTTTGCGGTTGCCTGGACCGATTTATTCCAGGGGATTTTAATGGTATGCGTGGCGGTGGGGCTTCCTGCTCTGGGTATCTGGAAGCTGGGAGGAGTGGGAGATTTTTTTGCCCATTTAAGCCGGCTGGAGCCGAATTATCTTTCTCCCAGCCGGGGACTGGTGGGCTGGTCTTTGGTAGGAGGGTTGATTATCGGTGGACTTGCCTGGGGGCTGGGATATCCGGGTCAGCCTCATATTGTGGTGCGGTTTATGGCAATCCGGAAAGAAAGGGAGCTGAGAAGTTCTATGCTCATTGCAATGGTCTGGGTGATTCTGGCGCTCTATGGAAGTATTTTTGTAGGATTTATTGCCCGGGCATATTTAGGAAGTAAGGTTTCGGATCCGGAAACCTCGCTGATTCTCCTTGCCCAGCATTTATTTCCCGGCTGGTTCGCCGGGCTGGCTATTGCCGGGATAAGTGCGGCGATAATGAGCACAGTAGATTCCCAGATACTGGTTCTGACCAGTGCCCTGGTAGAGGATTTTTACCGGAGGTTTTTGAAAAAGGATGCCAGCGAAAGGCTCAGTTTGTTTTTAAGTCGGGCTTGCACCCTTCTGGTTGGAGTTTCTGCAATTTTCCTTGCCTGGAATGTGAAAGTCGGGGTATTTAAATATGTCCAGTATGCCTGGGGAGGCTTAGCCGCGGGGTTTGGTCCGGCTCTGATTGCTACCCTTTATTTCAAAAGAGCCACTGGCTGGGGAGTTGCCAGCGGAATGCTGGTAGGCATTGCCACGATATTAGTCTGGCATAACATTCCAGCTCTGGCAGGGCTGGTCTGGGAGCTGGTGCCAGCATTTTTC
>CAZKMM010000208.1:0-2079 GCA_964553915.1 uncultured bacterium | reverse complement strand
AAGGCAGGTCCTTGGCAGTGGTAGCGCCGGTTAAGGTTCCGTATTTTACTCCCCGCAGAGCAATCAGGCTGTCTGCCAGTGCCTTAACCTCCCGGGCTTTGCCCCGGGCTACCACTACCTCTAAGCAGTGCCGATGGTCTAGGTGAATATGCATTGAGGTGATTACCTTGCCAGAGAAATTGTGCTGGAGATGGTTTAATTTCTGGGTTAATCCCGGAATATGATGGTCATAAATCAGGGTAATTGCTCCCACGGTTTCCCGATTATGGTCCCATTCTTCTTCAATTAAGGCTTTTCGGATTAAGTCCCGAATTGCCTCAGAGCGGTTTTTGTATTTATGTTTTTTTAAAAAGCGGTCAAACCGCTCTAAGAGTTCAGCTTCCATAGAAACTCCAAAACGCTTAACCAGTTCTTTTGGTTTTTTCATCAATAATATTTTTACCGAATTATTTTTTAGCTGTCAATTTTTTCCGCCTGATACTAGGTTTGTTAAAATATCTGAAAAAATTTTTTTAAAATTATAAAAAATTTCTTGTCATTTATATTAAATTTTAGTAAAATTTAAATAAAAGGTTATTGGGAAGGAGTGGGAGAATGCGGAAGCTGGTCTGGGTTTTTGTTTTACTTTTCTTTTCCAGTTTTTTGCTTGGGGCTCTACTTGGTTATCGCCTGGAGAAGCCTGAATCCAGGGTAAGCTGTCTGGGGGTGGTAGGAGATGCTCTGGAGCTAACTCCGGAGGAGCTTCCTCCTTATCCGGAATCGGAAAAGGAATCCAGCGGAGAAGAGGTAAGCTATCAGATTCGTCCGGGAGATAATTTATATAAAATTTTGCACCAGTTTGGGGTTTCCAAGCAGTTAATTGTGGAGTGGAAGAAGCGCGCCAAACCGATTTATAACCTTTCTCTGGTTCATCCTGGTCAGGGGTTCTGGCTCCGTTATGATGCTCAGGGAGATTTATATCAATTTGAACTGGAAGTGGGAGAGGGAAAAAGCCTGTTGATTACCAGGCAGGAAGAGAGCTGGCAGGCAGAAATGACAAGGCAGGAAAAAGAGCTTCCTTCACCCAGCTATAGTTTTTACCAGGGAAAGGTTAAAGATAATTTTTATCTGGCGGGAAGAGAGGCGGGAATGAGTCCGGGCTTGATTATGGAACTGGTGGATATTTTTGCTACCCAGATTGATTTTTCTCTTCAGATTCGCAAAGGAGATTCCTTCTCTATCCTTACGGAAAAAAGAGGGAAAAATCAGGAGAAGGTGCTGGTGGCAGAGATAGAAGCCGGGGGGAGGTGGCATCGGGCATATTATTTTGAAGATGAAAAAGGCGGAGGATATTATGATGAAAAAGGCAATAGCCTTCGGGGATTTTATTTAATCAAACCGGTGCCAGGAGCTCGGATAACCTCGGGATACACATACCGAAGGTATCATCCCATTCTTCATTGCTGGCGACCTCATCTGGCAGTGGATTATGCAGCTCCATTGGGCACTCCGGTTCGGGCTGCAGCCGATGGGGTGGTGGTTTATGCGGGTCGGTATGGTAGTTATGGTAATTATATTGCGATTCGTCATAATTCGGTTTATTCTACCACTTACGGTCATTTACATAAGATTGCCCGGGGAATTCGTAAAGGGGTCCGGGTCCGGCAGGGGCAGGTTATTGGCTATGTCGGAAAGACCGGATTGGCTACCGGACCTCATCTTTGCTATCGGGTGATAAAAAATGGAAGGAGCATCAATCCCTTGAAGTTCAAAGGAGAGAAGGGGGGCAGGGTTAAAGATTACCAGCGGTTTGTTCAAGATAAAGAGATGCTGGAAGCAAGGCTTGGTGAATTTAAACAAACCGCTCTGGCTCAAAAGAATCTTCCCAGCTTAAGCACCAGTTTAGCAGTTGGTCATTAAAATTTAGGAGGCAGTTTATTCTTTGGCAAAGATTTTAGTCCTGCATATTCATTTAGTTTTTTATAAACCGCTCGTTCTGGCAACTTGAATCAAAGCAAATTTTTTAAGAATTTTTGACCGCATCCGTCATTCCTTAATGTAAAAATAATTCTAGAGTTCCTAGGGAGGGGATAAAAATGC
>CAZKMM010000207.1:0-2083 GCA_964553915.1 uncultured bacterium | reverse complement strand
ACCGCCTGGCTCAACGCACTGCCCGAAAGCTCTGGAAGGAATATACTGGAAAGGAATATCCGGAAAAATAATCTATTTTAAGGATTCTCTTCCCAAATAATATACCCCAAAACAGGCTCTTTCGGTTTGAGAGTGCCTAATAAGCAGAAATAAGGCTATCACTACCAATTTTTTCCGATTCTCGCTTTATATTTTAAGCTCTCAAGCCGGGGATTTATCAAATGTTGACATTTACACTTCAATCTGTCTAAAATTGCAATAAAAAATTTGGAGGAGAGAAATGAGCCAAATAATCTGGGAGCCTTATGCTGAATATCTGGAAAAGAGCAATATCAGGCGGTTTATGAATCAGCACGGGATAGAGACTTATGAGGAGCTGATTAAAAGGAGCACTGAAGATATTGAATGGTTCTGGGATGCCTGCCTTAAAGATTTGGGTGTGGAATGGTATCAGCCTTATGAAAAGATTATGGATATGAGCCAGGGCTTTCCCTGGACCAAATGGTTTATCGGCGGAAAAATCAACATTGCTCATAACTGCCTGGACCGGCATATACAAAAAGGTGGTGGAGATAAACTGGCTCTGGTCTGGGAAGGAGATGATGGCTCTGTGAGAAAACTCACCTACCAAGAGATTTATGAAAAATCCAACCAGCTGGCTAATGCCCTTAAGGAGCTGGGAATTAAAAAAGGAGATACCATCGGAATTTATATGCCAATGTGCCCGGAAATTGTTATTGCAATGTTTGCCTGCTTTAAAATCGGTGCTCCCTGCATCCCGGTATTTTCTGGTTTCGGATATAAGGCTCTTGCCACCCGGCTGGAAGATGCATCCGCCAAAGTGCTTTTTACCGCAGATGGAGGATTGAGAAGAGGAAAACAGGTGCTGATTAAACCTGAGGCAGATAAGGCTCTTGAAGAGGTTCCCAGCATACAAAAAGTGGTGGTCTTCCGCCGGCTCGGAGTAGAAGTGCCGATGAAATCAGGAAGAGATGTTGACTGGGAGGATTTTATTTCTGGCAAAAGCACAGAATTTGAGACCGAAAAGCTGGAGGCGGAGGATTATTCCCTGATTATCTATACCTCTGGCACCACTGGCAGACCCAAGGGCACGGTTCATACTCACGCTGGGGCTCTGGCGCAGATGGCAAAAGAAGTGGGGTATTACTTTGATACCAAGCCAGAGGATATGTTCTTCTGGCTCACTGATATTGGCTGGATGATGGGACCCTGGGAGGTGATTGGCGTCCAGTTCCATTACGGCACCTATCTTTTCTTTGAGGGAGTTCCCAATTATCCGGAACCGGACCGGCTCTGGAAACTGGTTGAGGACCATAAAATCAATATTCTCGGCATCAGTCCCACTGCGATTCGGCTTTTGATGACCTATGGCGATGAATGGGTGGAAAAGCACGACCTTTCTTCTCTTCGGATTCTTGGCTCCACTGGTGAGCCCTGGGACCCGCATTCTTATATGTGGTATTTTGAAAAGGTGGGCAAGAAGCGCTGTCCGATTATCAACATCTCGGGCGGAACCGAGATTGTTGGCTGTCTTTTAAGTCCGCTTCCCATCTGCTCGCTCAAGCCCTGCACTTTGCGGGGACCCGGCCTGGGAATGGATATAGATGTTTTTGATGATGAGGGCAAGCCAATTCGGGGCGGAATTGGGCATCTGGTCTGCAAAAAGCCAGCTCCAAGTATGACCAAAGGCTTTCTTAAAGACCCGCAAAGATATCTGGATACCTATTTCTCAAGATTTGGTGAGAATATCTGGTATCACGGAGACTGGGCACATATTGATGAAGATGGATTCTGGTTCCTGCACGGAAGAAGTGATGATACCATTAAAGTAGCAGGTAAGAGGACCGGTCCGGCGGAGATAGAATCAGCTCTAAATGAGCATCCTGCGGTTCAGGAATCCGTGGCTATTGGTGTGCCTGATGAGATTAAAGGTGAAGCGGTGGTCTGCTTTGTGGTGCTGGCTCCGGGATATGAGCCGAGCGAGGAACTTCGGGAAGAATTAAAAGCACAGGTGGTAAAACATCTGGGTAAGACCTTAAAGCCCAAAGAGCTGAAATTTGTC
>CAZKMM010000206.1:0-2201 GCA_964553915.1 uncultured bacterium | reverse complement strand
AGACCCGCCTCTGGGAATTCTTTATCTGGCAGGCTATCTTCGCCAGAAGCTGGGTATGGTTCCGGAGATTCTTGATTTGAGTTTTGCGAAGAACCCCTGGCAGACCCTTTGCCAGAAGCTGGAGGAAAAAAAGTATCAATGGATTGGAATCAGCGCAATGGTGACAATGGCAGAATCCTCCCGGCAGGTAGCTCAGCTCATCCGCTCGCTTCAGCCCCGGGCAAAAATCATCCTGGGCGGTCCTCACCCCACCACTTTGCCGGAAAAATGCCAGAGCAAAAATTTTGATTTTCTGGTTCTGGGCGAAGGAGAAGAAACTTTTGCTCAGCTTTTAGGAAAAGGAACCGGCGAGGGAGTGGAAGGGGTCTGGTTTCGGGTGGATGGGCACTGGGAGAAAAATCCTTCCCGGACTCCGCTTCAGGATTTAGACCAGATTCCCTTTCCTGCCTTTGACCTGGTGGATTTGAGTTTGTATCAAAAATACTGGTTTCAGCTGGATACCCTGGGAAAGCCAATTTCTGGAACTAACATTCTTGCCAGCCGGGGCTGTCCTTATCAGTGCACTTTTTGTCAGCCCACTCTGGAGCGGTTATTTGGAAAAAAGCTCAGGAAACGTTCTCCAAAAAATATTATTCAGGAACTTTTCTGGCTTAAAGAGCGGTTTGGAATTCAGGGATTTATTTTTGCAGATGATACCTTAATTGTGGACAAAAACTGGTGCCGGGAGCTTGCCCGGGAAATGCTCGCTCAAAATCTCGGGCTGGTCTTCGGTGCCAATGTTCGGGCAGAGCTGGTGGAAGAAGATACCCTGCGGGCTTTAAAAGAAGCGGGCTTGAGAAAAATTTATCTAGGAATAGAGAGCTGGTCGGACCGGATTCGCAGGGAAGTTCTGGGAAAAAATTTTACCAGAGAAGAAGTGGAGCAGGCAGTGAGCACTGCCAAAAAGCTGGGCTTGAAAATTCAGGGATATTTTATGCTCGGAGCTCCGGGCGAGAGCAGAGCGGAGGTGAAAAAAACCCTTAAATATGCCCGCCAGCTCGGGCTGGATGATATTACCATCAACCTGACCACCCCGCTTCCCGGAACCTATCTTTATCAGAGATACCACTCAGAGATTGAGGCAGAAGAAAAAGATTTTGATTATTACCGAAGGTGGGTGTTTAAAAAGGGCGAGCTTTCCCAGAGATGGCTCCGGGCTCAGCAAATTCTCGGATACTTTGGTTTTTACCTTCGCCCGAAAAAATTCTTTAAAATTTTTCGGGAAAATCTCTCTCCTAAAATGCTTGCCCGAACCGGGTTAAAGCTGAAAAGGGTTTTAGGATGAACCTGGAAGAGTATGAAAAGATGTTTCAGGCAGAAACCAGTTATTTCTGGTTTCGGGCAAAACAGGAGCTGGTAAAAAAGCTGATTTCAAAAATCCGTCTTCCCCCGGAGCCGGAGATTTTGGACCTCGGAGCCGGAACCGGCATCAACCTGAAAAATTTAAGCTCGCTCGGATTCGCGGTCGGGATGGATTATTCTGTTTCCGCAATAGAATTCTGCCAGAGGCGGGGATTAAAAAATCTGGTTCTGGCAAAGGCAGAGGAGCTTCCTTTTAAAAAAGCCAGCTTTGATTTAATTACCTGCCTGGATTTGCTGGAGCATCTGGAAGATGATGAGGGATTTTTAAGAGAATGCCAGAGGATTCTCAAACCGGGCGGATTTCTCCTCATCAGCACCCCTGCTTACCAGTGGCTTTTTTCCTCCCACGATATTGCTCTGGGACATAAACGCAGATATTCCAGAAGAGAACTCAGAAAAAAGCTGGAGCAGGCAGGATTTAAGATTGAAATTCTCGCTCATTTCTTTGGTGCGGTTTTTCCTTTTCTTCTCCCGGTGCGAATTTTTCAGAAATTCATCCGCTCCCGGCAAACCATCCCCTACCAGCTTCCGGGATTTTTAAATCAGTTCCTTTTTGCCCTTTGCTTTTTAGAATCCCGCCTTTTCCCCACCTTCTCCCTCCCCTTTGGTACCAGCTTGATTGCTTTGGGAAGAGTGAAAACTTAAACTTTTGAAGTCCTGGAAAGAAGAATTTATAATAATAAAAAATGAAATCCAAGAAGATAAAAATTCCCCAGAATAAATTAAGAGATTTCTGTAAAAAGTATCATATTCGCAAATTAGCTTTATTTGGTTCGGTTTTAAGGTCAGATTTTAAGCCT
>CAZKMM010000205.1:0-2299 GCA_964553915.1 uncultured bacterium | reverse complement strand
AATTGTTCCATAAAGCATTCCTAATGATGAATCTATCATTTCACACACGAAAGCAGCAACTAATACTAAGAGCATTTCAATGCTCATTTTGTTCCCTCGTTTCTATTCGCAATTGTAGCTAACTTAAAATAACTGAACTGGGTTCGTTTATCCCTTTCTTTGGAAGAACTCTCCTTCTATGCCTTATCATCTTTTCCTGTCCTGCCATTTTTGTTTCAATCCTCTCAACATCTTATAAGGGTTACTAAACCCAGTCAAAGAATTATGAGAATCAATTATTACTTTTGGCATATTTATAAAGAAGCCAGCCACCAATATAGCCACCTTCAGCAGACTTTTCTCTTTTTCCTTTTGAGAGCCTCTCATAGATAAACTTGCCCTCAAACTCTGCAACTTCGCTCAATTTCCCTATTAACATTATCTTAAAAGTCCCCCTCTTTTCAAAAAGGTTTTCTTTGGGTAAAATTAGCAAGGTATGAAAAAGAAGCTAGAATTTTCTGAGCCCCTGGAGGAATGGCTGGAGCTGGCAAAAAGAGGAGCTCGTAAAGCCGGGGTAATTCAGCTGGAGAATCTCGGCGAGCTGGAAGGGTATCAGCTTAAAGGAACCGCCAATCTGGTCACCCGGGTGGATTTGGAATGCGAGCGGGAGATTATCAACCTGTTTAAGAGAGAGGTTCCTGAGCATAAAATTTTAAGCGAAGAAGCTGGAGGGGATTCTTTAGATTCTGAATATCTCTGGGTAATTGACCCCCTGGACGGCACCACCAATTACGCCCACACCTATCCCAAATTTTGTGTCTCCATTGCTCTGGTCAAAAAGGGCAACCCGATTCTGGGGGTGGTTTATGACCCGATTTTAAATGAGATGTTTTATGCGATTCGGGGAAAAGGTGCCTATCTTAACGGCAAGAAAATTCAGGTGAGCAAGGTGGATAAACTGGAAGATGCTCTTTTAGGCACGGGCTTTGCCTATGACCGGGACCAGCCTCTGGGCAAGGACCTGGAGATATTTAACAGGATTATCAATTATCCTCAGAGCATTCGGCGGGATGGCTCTGCGGCTTTAAATCTCTGCTATGTTGCCTGCGGAAGATTTGATGGCTTCTGGGAGCTGAATTTAAGCCCCTGGGACATTGCCAGCGGAGTGCTGATAGTTGAGGAGGCAGGCGGGAAGATTACTGATTTATCTGGCAAGCCAATGCCCCTGGACCGAAGAGAGCTCTGGGCAAGCAACGGAAAAATTCACCAGCAACTTATAGAGCTTCTGAAAGGGAAAAATCAATGAGAAAAAAAGCAAAGCTTTTAACCCTGGCGGTTCTGGTTCTGGGGATAAGCTGGTCTCTGGCTGGATTTCGTTCCCAGAAATTGCTTCAAAATTCCATCCTGCTGATGGAAATTGCCGGCGAGGTTCCAGAAACCGTGCCTTATAATCCGCTCTGGGGATTTTTTGAGCCTCCGCCCATCACCCTTTTGGACAAAGTGATGCTTTTGAGAAAAGCCCGGGTGGATAAAAAGGTCAAAGCAGTGGTGGTGGCAATTCGGGACAATAGCCTGGGCTTTGGCAAGGCTGAGGAGCTTCGTCAGGCGATTTTTTCTTATCGGAAAAGTGGCAAGCCCGCGGTTTGCTATCTGGAGCTGGAGGGGGATGCGGACCTGAGCTATTACCTGGCAGGCGCCTGCGACCGGATATATCTGGCTCCTGCCAGTTTTATGAATTTAAACGGTCTGGACAGCACCTATTATTTCCTCGGCGGATTTTTCAATAAGCTGAAAGTAAAGGTGCAGGTGGCAAAGGTTCGGGAGTATAAGACCTTTGGGGATATGCTGGCAGGGAGGGAGATGAGCCCCTGGCATCGGGAGATGGCAGAATCCATTCTCAATGACCTTTTCAGCCAGTATCTTTCTGGCGTGGCACAGGCTCGGAATAAATCTCAAGAGCAGATTCAGGAGCTGGTCAATCAATATCTGGTTCTTCCGAAAAAATATCTTGGCGCCGGCTTGATTGATGGAGTGAAATACCTGGATGAAATCTTAAAAGAGCTGGACCCCAAAGAAGAGCTCAGGCTGGTTAAAGAGAGAGAATATCTGTCTTATCCGGCAAAATATCTGGGAATAAATACTGGTCCCAGGGTAGCAGTGGTGTTTGGAGTGGGCTCCATTGTCAATCGGGAGCCGGGCAATCAGCCTTTTACCGCTTCTATTATGAGTGCGGAGAGAATGGTTAAGGAACTGGAAAGGCTGGCAGAGGATGATTCGGTTAAAGCAGTGATTTTCCGGATAGATTCTGGCGGAGGCTCGG
>CAZKMM010000204.1:0-2323 GCA_964553915.1 uncultured bacterium | reverse complement strand
CCCCGACCAGGCTGGCAATAAATCCCCCTGCCCGAAGAAATCCCGGCTCCACCTCAAAAAACATCTCCACCAGCGCCCGATACCCGCCGGGGAAAAGCAAGAGCAAAAATAATCCGGTTAATGCCCAGACCCAGCCCAGAAGCAGGATTAGCCAGGAGATGGCTCCTGCAACCGGCAGGGAGCAGTAAACCATCATCCCTCCCCAGAGGAGAATAAATATCCCCAGGAGCCGAATCCGAAGGTTTTTTTTAATCAGCCACCCTGCCAGCTCTAAAAACTGCCGGGGAACAAAAATCAGGGGCGCCCGAAAGGAAATGATTAAAACTCCAGTAAGAAGGGTTATCATTCTCAGCCTGCTCAATTTTGCCCCTGCTTCCATTATAAGCTTGTCTGAATTAAAGAAAAATGATATAAATTCAAAAAAATTCTGGAGGAAAAGATGAACCGGAGAGATTTTCTTAAAACCGCCGGGATGGGCTCTGCGGTGATTTTCCTTCCCCGCCTCCTTTCCGCCCGCCTGCCAGAGGAAAGTGAGGCGCAGTTCAATGCCCGAATGAAATGGTGGCGAGAGGCTCGCTTTGGAATGTTTATTCACTGGGGAGTATATTCGGTCCCTGCTGGCATCTGGAAGGGAAGAAAGGTCCCGCTTCCCGGCGAATGGATTATGCATAATGCGCAGATTCCTAAAAAAGAATACCAGAAGCTGGCACCTCAATTTAATCCGGTCAAATTTAATGCCGGGCAATGGGTGGAAATCGCTAAATCCGCGGGAATGAAATATATGGTCATCACCTCCAAGCACCACGATGGCTTCTGTATGTTTGATTCTCAGCTCACTGATTGGGATATTATGGATGCCACGCCTTTTAAAAGAGATGTGATTAAAGAGCTGGCTCAAGCCTGCCCCCAGCAGGGAATTCGCTTTGGTATTTATTATTCCATACTGGATTGGTGGTGGGCCGGTAGAGCTCTTCCCATCACCATTATGCCCCGCTTCTCGCAATATCTGGAATATATGAAAGGACAGATAAAAGAGCTCCTTACCAGATACGGAAAAATCTCAGTCCTCTTCTTTGACGGCGACTGGATTCCCCAGTGGAACAATAAGCTCGGAGCCGAGCTGGAAAGATACTGCCGGAGCTTCCAGCCCGAAATCATCATCAATGACCGAATTGGAAAACGCCCCCAGCTCCCCCAAATCTTCCATAAATATACCAAACAGTATTTAAAAAATCATCTTGGCGATTACATTACCCCGGAGCAATTCATTCCGCCAAAAGATATTGAAGTGGACTGGGAAACCTGTATGACAATGAACCGGAGCTGGGGATATGTCAGCTGGGATGAGAAATGGAAATCAACCCGGGAGCTGATTCAAAAATTGGTGGATATTACAAGTAAGGGCGGAAATTTCCTGCTCAATGTCGGTCCCACCTCAGAGGGATTGATTCCTGAGCCTTCAGTGGTTCCGCTTAAGGAAATCGGAGAATGGCTGAAAATCAATGGTGAGGCAATTTATGGCACCGAGCCAGGACCGGTGCAGAATCTATCAATCCGCTCCACCCAGAAAGACAATAAAATATATCTCCATATCTTTGACTGGAAAGAGGAGATTTTAATCCCTGGCTGGGAGAAAAAAATCCAAAAAGCCCGGCTCCTTACCCCAAAAGGCAGAATCAACCTCTCCTTCCAGCTCAAAAATAACTCCCTGCTTCTCCACCTCCCCCCCAATCCTTCTTTCTCCTCGGTAAATGTGGTGGAGGTGGAATGATTTTGGTTAAAAATTATTTGATAAAATTGATTTGACATAAAAATTTAATTTTGATAAAAATAAAACCACAGGTAATGAGTTCAATTCAAACTAAATTAAGAGTTCCAGATTCTACTATCAAAACTATTGAAGACCTGGTCATTCGCTTTTCAAGAAATTTAGAACAATATCAAAATCCATCTTATAAAGAAGAACAATGCCGAGCAGAATTTATAAATCCATTTTTTGAAGCCCTTGGATGGGATGTTTATAATAAACAAGGAGCTGCGGAACCTTATAAAGAAGTAATTCATGAAGAAACAGTCAGCATTTCCGGGATGACCAAAGCCCCAGATTATTCTTTTCGGATAGGAGGAATCCGAAAATTTTTTTTAGAAGCTAAGAAGCCAGCAGTAAATTTAAGAACAGCCCCAGACCCTGCATATCAACTTCGCAGATATGCTTGGAGTGCTAAACTTCCTTTATCAATTCTAACTAATTTTAAAGAAATTGCAGGTTAAGATTGCCGGTTTCGCCCAAGCGAGAAAGATAAACCAAACAAAGCCCGAATAG
>CAZKMM010000203.1:0-2358 GCA_964553915.1 uncultured bacterium | reverse complement strand
TGGAGCCGTCTTTAGAATAGCCCGGGAAAAGCTCAATTGCCTTGGCAATGGCATCGGCGCAGGAGAGGATTTTATCTCCCTTCCACCAGGTCATCATCGGACAGCGGATTCCTTTAAGCTGTTTGACGATTTCTTCAGCTTTTACTCCGGTGCGGAGAGCCAGGGAGATGAGCCGGCTGATGGCTTCTGCCTGACTGGCGGCGCATCCACCTGCTTTGCCCATATTAGTAAAGACCTCAAAGAGATTTCCCTGCTCATCCTGATTGATGGTGACATAAAGGGTGCCACAGCCGGTAGGCATTTTTCGGGTCATTCCCCAGACCACTTCCGGACGGGGTCTGGGCTCAAGCCGGTGCTCCCTTGCCAGCTCCTCTCTCTTTTTCTCTTCTTCCCGATTAACTTTTCCGATGTTCAAAACCTGCTCTTTTCTGGAGCCGTAGCGGTAAACCGTGACTCCCTTACAGCCCAGCTCATAAGCCAAAAGATAAACCTTTTTGATGTCTTCTTTGGTTGCGTTTTCCGGGAAGTTCACGGTTTTGCTCACTGCATTATCTGTGTATTTCTGAAATGCGCCTTGCATTCGGATATGCCATTCCGGGGTGATTTCTAAGGCGGTGCGGAAGATTCTTTTAACCTCTTCCGGCACTTCATCAATTCCCTGAAGATTTCCCTGCCGGGCAATCTTCATCATCAACTCCTGGGAATAAAAGCCCTGCTCCTTGGCAATCCGCTCAAAATAAGGGTTGACCTCTACCAGCTCGTCCCGGTCCATCACATTCCGGATATAGGCAATGGCAAAAATCGGCTCTATTCCGCTGGAGCAACCGGAAATGATAGATATAGTTCCAGTGGGAGCAATGGTGGTGATGGTGGCGTTCCTGAGTGGCGGAAATCCCTTTTCTTTATAAACCGAGATGTCAAAATTGGGGAAAGGACCCCGCTCTTCTGCCAGTTTCTGGCTGGCTTTTTTGCCTTGTTCCCGGATAAAGCTCATTACTTTTTCTGCCAGCTGGAGGGCAGGCTCAGAATCATAGGGGATGCCCAGTTGAATCAACATATCTGCAAATCCCATCACTCCTAATCCGATTTTTCGGTTGGCTTTGGTCATTTTTTCTATCTGGGGAATGGGATAGCGGTTAGCATCAATTACATTGTCCAGAAAGTGAACCGCTTTGCGGGTGATTTCTCCCAGCCGGTCCCAGTCCACTGAGCCATCTTTGACCATTCTGGCAAGATTGATGGAGCCGAGATTGCAGGATTCATAAGCCAGAAGCGGTTGCTCTCCGCAGGGGTTGGTGGATTCTATCTCTCCCAGGCTGGGGGTGGGATTATCCCGATTGATCCGGTCCAGAAAAATTATGCCCGGCTCACCGTTTTTCCAGGCTTGCTCCACAATCATCTCAAAAATTTCTCTTGCCCGCAGGGTTTCTACTGGCTTTTTGCTTCTGGGATTGATGGTCTGATAGGTGCGGTCTTCTAAAACCGCTTCCATAAATTCTTCGGTAAGGGCAACAGAAATGTTGAAATTCCGCAGGGAGGTCTGGTCATCTTTTGCCCGGATAAATTCTTTAATATCTGGATGGTCCACCCGAAGGATGCCCATATTTGCTCCCCGTCTGGTTCCGCCCTGCTTGATTTCCTCGGTCGCGGCATCAAACACTCGCATAAAGGAAATCGGACCGCTTGCCACTCCCTTGGTAGAATGCACCACATCATTTTTCGGGCGAAGCCGGGAAAAGCTGAAGCCGGTTCCTCCACCAGATTTATGGATAAGCGCAGTGTATTTTACCGCTTCAAAGATGCTGTCCAGACTGTCATCCACAGGCAGGACAAAGCAGGCAGAAAGCTGACCGAGCTCCCTTCCCGCATTCATCAAAGTGGGAGAATTGGGCATAAATTCAAAACTGACCATCATCTGATAGAATTCTTCTTCGGTGCGGTCTATATCTGCGTTAGGGTCATAGATTTTATCTATCTCTGCAATTGCCCGGGCAACCCGATGGAACATCTGACCGGGGGTTTCTATTACCCTGCCCTCTTCATCTTTCGCAAGGTATCTTTTTCTCAAAACAATCAGCGCATTTTTACTGATAGGAAGTTCCTCCTGATAATCAACCTTTCCAATCCGACCAGAAAGCTGATACTCCTTAAGCTTGCTCTCTGCCAGCTCCAGAAGAGTATCCTGAGGAAGCTTGCCCAGATTCTGCTTCTCAATCTCCTCCTCCACTCCGGCAATTACCCGCTCTGCCTCCTCCCGGGTGAGCATCCTCACCTCAGTAAGATAACTCAACAAATACTTAATATCTGCCCCTGCTTTCGCATTTTCCTTCCTCAGCTCCATTTCTTCCTCCTCATAAC
>CAZKMM010000202.1:0-2359 GCA_964553915.1 uncultured bacterium | reverse complement strand
CATTTATAACACCTGGGAAAAGAGCTGCATCTGCAATAGCAAATAGTGATTCAAAATTCTCAAGCAAAAATGCTTCTAAATATGCTTCTTGTTGATATGGAGAAAATCTAAGTTCTTTAAATCCCTCTGGTAATTGTTTAAATACCTTTAATCTCATATTGTTTTTCCTCTTTTGAATCTATTTTTCCAGTTTTTCTATAATATTTCCCACATTGGCATTTTTACCAATTCAATAACCGTATAATTATCTAAAGTGCCATCAACAGCTCTTTTAACAATTTCTTTAATAGAAAGCTGTTCAATAGCCATTTTTCTTCTTCCTCCCTCTTCATAAAATTTATTAATTATTATATCATTTTTCACTTTGTCATAAAATTCAACAAAAAATTCAATCTTCAATCCTGCATAATCTTTTGGCGTGGTTTTTTTTGCGTTCCAGGTTTGCTCGCCGGCGAATCATAATCCTCTGTGCCTCGGGTGAGCCAGCACCGTGCACTGACTCCGGAAGATAGCAGACCGCACCCAAGCCCAAAGTCAAATTCTCCAGAAGCCTCAGCACCCGTGCCCGATTCTCTGCGGGCACACCCTGCACGCATTTAAGATATTTCTGGACATATTTGCCAATTTCCGGATGTTTTAAATCCTTCTCTGAGGGAAGGGTAACGATAATCCCACCGGCAATATCCTGAGCATAGCGGGCAAGCTGGAAGGGAAAGCGGGTAACATTGAGCTTGCAGACATTGGCAAAAAGGGTATTGACCAGATAGGTTCCTGAGGGCATTTTTCTTCCTTCATAAGAGCAGGCAAGGCTACAGCACATCATTGTCTCATTCAGGTGAATCATCTCGGTGATTTTATCTTTGATATGGCTGGCACGGGCAGTGCCCTGATATTCCGCAATCAACTGGCTGGCACCGATCAAAACATCACCAATCCCGGATTTGCAGGCATAACTCTGGCGATGATAAGAAGCAAAATACTCCACAAATTCTCCGGCAAATTCCCATTCTCCGCACATAAATACCCGCTCCCAGGGAACAAAAACATCATTAAAAATCACCAGGCATTCCTGCCCGCCGTAGCAGGGATTTCCCACATCTATTTCTGAGCCTTCCAGCTTGCGAGTATCGCAGGACTGCCGACCATAAATATAGATAATCCCCCTGGTATCGCTGGGAAGGGCAAATGATACCGCATAATCTTTATCATCCTCTTTCATTGCCCGGGTAGGCATACAGATAATCTCATGGGAATTGACAGCACCGGTGATATGAATCTTGGCTCCTCGAACCACAATTCCATCTTCCCGCCTCTCTACAATATGAAGATACTGGTCCGGGTCTGGTTGCTGGCTGGGGCGAAGGCTACGGTCTCCTTTGGGGTCGGTCATTGCTCCGGCGCAGGTTAAATCCTCTTCCTGAACATATTTAAGATATTTTAAAAATCTCTGGTGATATTCGGTTCCGTGCTTCTGGTCAATCTCATAGGTGATGATGGAAAGAGCGTTCAGGGCATCCATCCCCACACAGCGCTGAAAGCAGGAGGCAGTATAGGCGCCCAGAATCCGAAGCATCTTGACCTTTTTTACCAAATCCTCAGTGCTCTGGTGGATATGGCAGAAGCGGTTGATTTTTTTGCCGGTAAGATGAGAGGTAGCGGTCATAATTGGCTCCATTTCTGGCTTTTCTGCCAGCTCATAGGTGGCAGACACACAGTTAATAGAAGGTCTGATAATCGGATGGTCCACAGGATTTTTTACCTGCTCCCCGAACATATAAAGCTCAAAATTTAAATCCCGCAGGCTATCAATATATTCTTTTGCGGTTTTCATTTTTTTCCTCCTTTTTATTATTTTTTATTATTTCTGTTCAGCCTATTATGAGATTTTTAAAAATAGAGGTCAAGAAAAAGGAAATTTTTAGCCAGAGTTTTAAATCCGAAACAGGATGCGCTCTTTAGACCATCAGCAGAAAGTAATTTTAACCAGGAAAAACCCGAATCGGTTTGAGATATAATCTTCCCTGTTTTTCTATCACTTCACCAATGGCAAAGCAGAGCGGAGAAAAAATTCGGAATTTTTTGCCCAAAGAAGGGTTTTCCAATCCCAGCTTTTCCACGGGCAGAGCCAGCCCATCCCGAACCCGGTATCCCAGCTCCGCACCCAGCTCTATTTTTTCGTAATCCAGAATTTCCTCCAGAGGGATTAGATAGTTCTGGCAGTTTTCCGGGCTGAGCTCAGAAAGAGGAATTGCATCTTTAAGCTTGAATCTTCCGCTTCGGAGCCGGGTAAGGCTTTCCAGATGCCCACCGCATCCGATTGCCCTGCCAATGGCATCTGCCAGGGAGCGAAGATAGGTTC
>CAZKMM010000201.1:0-2405 GCA_964553915.1 uncultured bacterium | reverse complement strand
CGGAGGAAGGATATAACCGGGATAGCTGAGCAGAAGATTTCCCCAGTCCACTCCATCCGGAACATCCATCCCCGGAGGAATTCTTCCCTGATTTCGCTCCGAAGCCTGAAACAGAAGCGTTATAAAATTCTCACTGAAAGACTGCTTTAGAGCAGAAAATCTTTTTTCACTTTGTTCGTCTCCAGAAAGCCGGGCAACTTCAATCGCACCTTCCAGCCCCAGAATCGCCCAGATATTATGCCCGGTATATCTTCCAATAATCCACTCATTATCCATTGCAAAAGTTGGAGGCATTAAGTGGTATTTATCCTGCTGGATGGTTTTCTCAAACCAGTCAATCGCTTTGTTTACCGCAGGAAGAAGCTCTCGGGCAAACTCCTTATCCCGGCTGATTTTTAAATATTCCCCAAAAGCCCAGAGACTCTGACCAAAGCCGTCCAGCTGTCCTTTTTGAGATAAAAAATTCCCGCTCTTATCCTGATATTGCAAAAAATGGCGAAGAAGCCTTTTGGAATCAGAGAGCCGTCCCCATAAAGCATACATCCGGGCATGGAAGGCACTATCCCGAAGCCAGAACCGGTTATACTGAAATCGGTTAACCACCTGCTTGATTTCTCCCTCAGTAGGATATTCCTGACACATTATGTTGTGTATTAAGGAAGTTTTAGAAGTGTTCACCACTTTGGGCTCGCTCAAATAAATAGTCATTCCTTCATTGAGCTTTCTGGTCCAGAAACTCTTCAGTGCTTTTAAACAAGTTTCAAAATCTGCCCGGGAAAGCTGAGCCAGAAGCTCCGGGGTTGGATTAAGAACGCTCTGAGGAAATTTAAAGGTAAAACTCCGCTTCTCTCCGGGTGCCAGCTCAAATTGATACTGGACAATAGCACAAATCCGGTCCGGCTCCAGAATATAAAAATTCCCCTTCTTGTATGCTCTGGTTTTAAACTGCCATTTTTTGCTCGGAGGCTGGTCAAAGTAATAAATCAATTTTCCGTCCCGCAGGATATAATTCTCTTTAAATTTATATCTCCAGAAGGGATTAAATTTTTCCTTTCGCATCCCGGCAAGACGATGGTCCGAGGTGCCATAGCGGAATCCCACACCCAGCCCGGCAGTTTTTTTCTCGGAGCTGGAATTCTTTACCGAAAAACGGATAAAATTTATTGGCACCCCTTTAAACTCTCCTTCCAGCCAGAATTGAAAAGCCTCTACTTTATAAATCAATCCCCTTCGCTTCAGTTGATATTGAATCGCAGGAATCCAGCCCTTATAAAGGGTATAAAGCCTTTGCTTAATAGGATTTAAATTTTGGTCTAAAAAGACTAAATCTGCCTCGCCATTAAAAAGCCATCCTTCTGGTGTAACCATTGTCGCCCAGTGTTGACCGGGCAAACCCAGCTGATAGGTGGGCTTTGAAAAATAGGAAAAAATTGTGGAGCCCTGGTCAATCCTGGGGTTAATCATTGTCGGGGTCTGGAGAATCATTAATGCTTCTGCGACCCCGCTGGCAAAAATGGTCTGAGAGGCATACCAGGGATTCAGTTTTAATTTTTTTTGCTCTGCTTGTAAGGACCAGGAAAGAAAAAAGAATAATCCCAGCCATAAAATCTGCTTGGGTTTTTTCATTGTTTTACTCCTTGCCCCGGGATACAAAATTTTAATATATCAAATCAGAGCTGGTCAAATCTTTGTGGAAAGGATTTATTGCTCAGCGGGCTTGTAATGTTCCCTGCCATTCTGGTCGTAAATTAAAAAACCAATACCCAGCCGATGAGCCAGCTCAGCAAGATGAGGGGTATAATCCCCATAGGTGAAACCAAGATGATTGCAGGGCCAGATTTTAATCAGAACTTCATCTGGAATGGGAATCTTTCCTTTGATAATTGGCCAGGAAAAATCATATTTCTCGTGTTCCTTTTTGCTCACCTGCTCGGTTTTAATCACCGTGGCAACCAGTTGATACTTTAAATTCTCCCTGCCCAGACGAGCAACCGTCATAATTTCTCCTCCGGGTGTCCTTCCCCGCACCGAGGCACCCCCTGCCAGATAAAAAATCTCCTGCCCGAGGTATTCTGTGGCTTTTAACTTTTTCTCTGCCGGGTCTCCAGGTTTTCCATAAAAATATGGCGGATGCTGACCGCAGTTGACAATTGCCAGCCTTCCATTTTCTACATCCCGGAAATCTCCAAATCCAGCCGGCTGACCGCTGAGCAAATATAAAATCATCTGGGTCAAAGCAGAGTCCATATCATTCTCGCAGGCAGTGGGATAGATTCTTTTTCTTTTCCCGTCTGGTCCCACATCATTGTTCAAAAAGGCACTGGCAATACAGGCAGTGCAGTATTTAGCACTTAGTTCATCCTGACATTTTATCCCGCAGAAGCTGGCATTATATTCTTCCAGCA
>CAZKMM010000200.1:0-2450 GCA_964553915.1 uncultured bacterium | reverse complement strand
CTTCAGTGAAAACATATTCGCCTGAGGGGGTCTTTTCATCAATCTGAAAGGGAATGGGAGCAAGCCCGCCATTTTTAAAGGCAAAAAGACCGAGATAAGGAAGCTCTGCGCCTAAAAGAGCGGGAAATTTCTCCCCTTTGATGACCACCGGGTCTTCGCTCCGGAGCAAATCAGCTGGGGCAAGCAAATCTGCTTGAGCTGAACCAATAGCAATGACCAGGAAAAACCCTAGAAGAAAAATCCTTCCACACCCTGCCCTTTGGAGTCTCAAAGCAATTCCATTATAAGTAATTTCTCAAATTAAGCCAAGAAAAAATTTTTAGTTCAGATGTTTTTTATACTTGACAAAGTTAATTTTATTTGTTATTTTTAGGTAAAACTAATTTTTATAGATATTCAAAACAAAAGAGGAGGAGAAAGATGATGAGTTTATCACCCAGTTTAGAAAATTATTTAAAACAAATTTGGCTCATTCAGGAGAGCAAAAAAGTAGTTCGGGTTAAAGAGCTGGCTCAAAGGTTGGGAGTAAAAACCAGTTCAGTGGTAAATTCTCTTCGGGAGCTAGTCAAACGGGGGCTGGTGGTTCATGAGCGTTATGGCTATGTGGAGCTTACTCCGGCGGGAATTGAGCAGGCAAGGAAGATTCATTATCGCTATCAGGTTTTGACCAGATTTTTTTTAAAAGTGCTGGAACTTTCAGTGGAAGATGCCTCGGAAAATGCCTGTCAAATAGAACATTATCTATCTCTTTCTGCTTTTCGGGAGATAGAAAAATTAACTGAATTTTTTGAGGAACATTCCTCTTGCAAAAAGGCTTTTCTGCTATTCCAGAAAGGGGCTGGCACTACTTTTTCTGGTTCAGGTGGAGGTGGGGCAGGAAGCCGTCTCCGACTTAGTGAATTAAAAATAGGAGAGGTTGGGAAGGTGGTAAAGGTTGAAGCTCATTCCTCGCTTCGGCGAAGGCTTTTAGATATGGGTCTGGTGTCAGGAGCTGAAGTCAAAATTGAAAGAGTCGCTCCTTTGGGAGACCCAATAGAAATTCTGGTTAAAGGTTATCACTTATCTTTGCGGAAAGATGAAGCAGAAACTATCTGGGTGAAGAAAAAATGATGCCTTTGGCTTATGTCCCAACTGGAAGACAGGTGCGGGTGATTGAGGTTCGCGCCGGGAAGGGTTTAGCTATACGGCTGGCGGAGATGGGGATATTTCCCGGAGTTGTGGTGAGAGTGGTTTCTGATTTTTCTCGGGGTCCGGTGGTAGTGGAAAGAGAGGGAATGAGAATTGGTTTGGGCAGAGGAATTGCTTTTAAAATCTGGGTTCAAGAAATTTAAAGGAGGCGGGAAATGGAGAAGAAAACAACTCGGGTGGCAATAGTTGGAAATCCCAATTCCGGGAAAACTACGGTGTTTAACCAACTTACTGGTGCTCGGCAAAAGGTAGGAAACTGGCCCGGGGTTACTGTGGAGAAAAAAGAAGGATATTTTGAATACAAAGGCAAATTCATAGTGATTGATTTACCGGGATGTTATAGCTTAACCGCTTATTCCCTGGACGAGCGAATAGCTCGGAACTTTATAGTTGAAGAAAAGCCCGAAGTGGTGGTGGCAATTATTGATGCTTCTAATCTGGAGCGAAATTTATATTTAGCGGTTCAACTGTTGGAGCTGGGAGCCAATTTGGTTTTGGACTTAAATATGATGGATCTAGCAAAAAAGCGAGGATTGATGATTAACACTCAGCGTCTATCTGATTTATTAGGGGTGCCGGTGGTGGAGACGGTTGCTAATCGGGGAGAAGGAATTAAACAGTTAAAAGAAACGATATATCAAGCGAGTAAAAATTTTAAATCACCTTATTTCAAAGTTAACTATGGCAGAGAAATAGAAGAGGCTTTATCCCGATTGAGTAAGGAGTTTTCTGATTTTCCCGGGGCTTCTCGCTGGTTTTTAGTCAGGCTTTTAGAAGGTGATGAAGAATATATGGCTCGTCTCAGAGAAAAACTGCAGGGAAAAAATTTAGAAGAAAAATTAAATCTGGCAGTGGCTCAGCTGGAGCAGAAGCTGAATCAGGATTTAGAGAGTTATCTGATTGAATCTCGCTATGGACTAATTCATGGGTTAGTCCAAGAGGCGGTGGAGAAGCGAAGGGAGACTGAGGAAAGGCTGGAGCTTTCGGACCGGATTGACCGGGTTGTGATTAACAAATATCTGGGGATACCGATTTTTCTATTTCTTTTATGGCTGACCTTTCAGCTGACTTTTAAACTGGGCGACATTTTAGCGGACCCGATTGACCAGGGATTTGGCTGGCTGGGAGAAAAGGTTTCTGCCGGAATTATAGGATTAAATGGTCCGGGGTGGCTTGCCAGTCTGCTCAGCGAGGGAATCATTGCCGGGGTAGGGTCAGTATTGGTATTTCTCCCTTATATTGTGCTTCTCTTTTTAGCGATT
>CAZKMM010000199.1:0-2514 GCA_964553915.1 uncultured bacterium | reverse complement strand
GAAGGAATTGATAAACTCACCGCTAATATTCTTGAAACCCGTCCCACAGTTTTACTGGGCGCCCCACGGGTTTATGAGAAGATTTATTCAACCCTTTTGAAGAGAATTGAGCAGGGACCAGGGCTTCAGAAAAAGCTTTTCTGGTGGGCGGTTAATGTTGGAAAGGAGGCGAGCAAATATAAATTAGCAGAAAAGAAACTGCCTTTGAGTTTAAGGCTTCGCTTCACCCTGGCTAAGCTTTTAGTCTTCAATAAAATTAAAGCTCGCTTTGGCGGAAGGATTAAATTTATGGTCAGTGCTGCGGCTCCGATTTCTCCGGAGATTCTGGAGTTTTTTAATGCCCTGGATATTCTGGTTCTGGAAGGCTGGGGAATGACCGAGACCAGCGCTCCTGCCACGATTAACCGCCCGGGAAAAATCAAGCTGGGAACCGTGGGACAGCCCCTTAAAGGAGTAAAGATAAAAATTGCAGAAGATGGAGAAATTCTGGTTAAGGGCGGTAATGTTTTTAAAGGATATTTTAAAGATGAACAGACCACCAAGGAATCTTTTGATGAAGGAGGCTGGTTTTACACTGGAGACATTGGCGAGCTTGATGATGAGGGATTTTTAAAAATCACGGACCGGAAAAAAGACCTGATTATTACCGCGGGCGGAAAGAACATTGCTCCCCAGAACATAGAGAACCTGATGAAAACCGATATGTATATCAGCGAGTTTATCTGCTATGGAGACCGGAAGAAATTTTTAGTTGGGCTGGTAACTCTGGAAGAAGAGGCAATTAAAGAGTGGGCAGACAGGCAGGGAATTAAATACCAGGATTTTGCCCAGCTCAGCCAGCACCCGAAGGTTTATAAACTAATTGAATCCCGAATTGGTGAGTTGAACAAGCGTCTTCCCAGTTATGCCACGATTAAGCAATTTAAAATTCTTCCTCATCAGTTTACCCAGGAAGCAAAGGAGATTACCCCGACAATGAAATTAAAACGTAAAGTGATTTATGAAAAGTATAAAGATTTGTTTGAAAGTATGTATGAGGGATTAAAAGATGGGGCAATTTAAATTTAGCTTACTTTAAATATTTTTTTACTATCTCCTTCCATTTCCCCTGAGCCTTCAGGATGATTTCTCCCAGCTCTCTAACCGCTCCTTTTCCACTTTTTGCTTTGCAGACATAATCCACCCGGGTTTTTATTTCTTTAACCGCATCTTTAGGGCAGGCACTTAATCCCACCCGTTTTAAAACCACCAGGTCGTGCCAGTCATCACCGAGATAGGCAATCTCTTCTGGCTTAAGCCCGGTTTGCTTGAGCAGGGATTGAAAAGCAGGGAGTTTGTCTTTGGCATCCTGAATAACCAGCTCCACCCCCAGCTCTTTGGCTCTTTTTTCCACTGCTTTGCTTTTTCTTCCGGAGAGAATTGCCACTTCAATTCCTGCTCGCTTGAGCCATTTGACCATCGCTCCATCCCGGACATTGAAAATTTTCAGCTCCCGTCCCTGCTCATCATAGATGATAGAGCCATCAGTCAGCACTCCATCTACATCTAATAAAAGAAGCTTGATTTTTTTTGCTTTGATTTTTAATTGGGATTTTTCCATCAGCTCTGTTTTTAACATAAATTATTTTAGAAACCAAATTGACCCAAAAGCTGGGGTCAAATAAAATTGGGAAGATATGAGGGTCTGGTATCTGGGATATTATCTTGATTGGTATCCGAGGAATCGGGTTATCCGCAAAGGATTGGAGCAAGCCGGGGCAGAGGTAATCAATTTGAGGATAGCTTTTTCCCGGGCTTTTCGTCCGGCAAGGATTTTTAGCAAAAGCATTGCCCGGCTCTTTCAGAGGAAAAAGCCAGATGTGATTATTATTCCTGAGGTTGATTTAGAGAGCTTTCCTTTTGCCTGGATGATTGCCCGCTCTCTTGGGGCTTTGCTGGTTTATGATGCTTTTTATTCCCGCTGGGATGCTCTGGTTCGGGACGAACTTGAGACGAACGAGAGTTCAACTGAAGCCCGGATTACCTGGTTGTTAGAAAAATTTGCTCTTGAGCGAGCGAATTTGATTTTTTCTGATACCTCGGCTCATTGCGATTATATTGCAGAGCTTTATGATATTTCTCGGGAGAAATTTGAGACGGTTTACATTGGTGCGGATGACCAGATGTTTTATCCGATGCCGGAGCTGGAGGTCAAAGACCATTTTCTGGTTCATTATAATGGTTTTTATCATCGGCTTCAGGGGGCACCGGCAATTATTGAATCAGCTCATCTGCTCAGGGATTATCCGGAGATTAAATTTGAGATGATTGGCAAAAGGCTCAGCTCTTCTTTTCAGGCAGTTCAGGAGAAATATCAACAACTTAATCCTCCTAATATCACTTTTGAGGATACCCTTCCCATAGAAGAAATGCCCCGAAGGATGGCACGGGCAAGTGTTTGCCTGGGCATCTTTGGAAAGACCGGGTTTGGCGAGCGGGTTTTTCCCAATAAAGGCTTTCAGGCACTGGCTCTGG
>CAZKMM010000198.1:0-2557 GCA_964553915.1 uncultured bacterium | reverse complement strand
TTAATTATATTTTTGAAAATGAGTTTTTTGCTCATCCCGGAGAAGAGGATTTTGACCGGGATAACAATGCCCATCAAATTCTGCTGGGAGAACATATTTATTTATGGAATGGAAGGATTGACCTGGGAATATTCGGAAAATGGCGAAGCGAAGATGCTAAAGGGAAAAATTATGACCTGAACAATTATGGAGCCAGCCTTTTGGTTCAATTTTTGGGCTGGAAGAATCTCTCTGGATGGCTGAGCTTTGATTATGACTGGCGGGATTTTTACCGAAGCGATTTTGACCGTCAGGATGAAGCTTATCAGCTCAGCCTGGAAATAGAGTATGATTTCCTTAAATATCTGGGAGTGGTAGCCGGGTTTAATTATGAAAATTATAATTCTAATCTGGAAAGCTATGATTATGAAAGGCAAATTTACAGCCTGGGCATCAGAGCTAAATACTAAAGGAGGAAGACGATGAATAGAAAAAATATCACCCTGGGCTTGGGTTTAGTTCTTTTCTTTTCCCTCTTTGCAACCGCTCAGAACTGGGCAGGGAAATTTACCGAACTGGAAGGTGTGGTCTGGGTGGAAAGAGGGCAGGAAAAAATCTCGGCTCAGCTGGGGATGGAGCTTTTCCCCGGCGACCTGATTACAACTGAAACAGATGCCCGGGCAAGAATCTGGTTTCGGGACCACAGCGTGATTACCCTGGGAGAAAAGAGCAAATTTCAGGTGGAAGAGCTGGAATATCAGCCGGGAGAGGTGCGGAAAAGTGTATTTCGGCTGGTTACTGGAAGGGTGCGAGCCTGGGTCAGCGGATGGTTTAGCTCCGCAAAAGAGCCAGAGTATCAGATTAAAGCCCTGAGCACCGTTGCCGGGGTAAGAGGAACCGAATTTGTCATAGAGATTGTTCGGGGGGAAGGAGGAGAAATTCTGGGTCTTTACTGTCTTTCCGGCACTGTGGAAATCTGGAGCCAACAGAATCCTTCCCAGAGAATTATTCTCAGCCCCGGGCAGTTTCTGAGAATCAGGGAAGATGGCAGTTTCTTCAATCCGATTAATCTTTCACCGAAAGATAAAAAGAAATTAGAAGGAAAATTTAAATTCAAGAAAGGCGGTTCACAAGGGGAGCGTTCAAAAGATATCCTTATTCTCAAAGGAAGCAAAATTCTTCCCTTAAAAGAAGCGGGCTTGGTAATTAAACCTTTTCCCGCTCCGTTCCCTGGAGGGGGAGATTATAAAAATCCCTCTGATTTGATTTTTCAGGAGCCTCCGGGATTTACCCCGGTAACTATCAGAATAAAAATCCCCTCTCCACCTCAATAATAATGGAGGAAGAAAAATGAGAAGAAAAAGAACATTATTTCTGGGCTTGATCTGGGCTTTGACTGGATTTTTAATTTCCTGTATATCCCCTCGGTCCAGCGACCAGACCGAGGTAAAAATCCTCTTAAATACCGAGGAACTTCTCTCCGCTTCTGACTTACACCAGAGTAAACAAGTAGTAGTAGGAAAAGAACTCAAAATTTATTTGATGTTAAAGGTCACAGCTCCAGACCTGGACACCCCTTTAACTTATTTTAACCTTGACTATCAACCAGACCAGGATTGGACCATCCTTGTCCCCAACGGGGGAAAAAGAACCTTTGAAGTGTTAATGTATATGGCGTTTCCCTATTCTTATCAAGACTTTCCAGCATATTTCTATCGTCCAGCTAATCCGCCCTCCCTGCGGACTTATGATTTGGTGGGAACACCGATTGTAATTGAAATGCCTCTAGAAGAACCTATTTCAGGGGTGATCGGCTCGGACACGGCAAATAGTCAGGGATTGCTCCAGATGGAGTTACCTTCTGGAACCACAGAACCGCTTTTTACCTCCTGCTCTTATGGGAGTACAAGCACAGAGAGTTTTTATCTGGAAATATATTTCCGTGATTTAGAATTTAACAACCTTCGCTTGGGACCAAGTATCTATGCCTTCCCAGTATCACCAGCTCCTACCCCGGGAGTTTACACTATATATAATGTTCCTTTTGGGAGAACTTATGTAATAGAGGTTGAGCACAAGGCACTTGGCTGGTATGGAGCTTCTGCTCCTTTTGTCCTCCCCGCAGATACCAGCGGAACTCCTTATCCAGTAGATGTGATAATCAGAGGATTTAAGCCTCTTAACCTTGGCAAAACCGACCCTTCTGCCCTTCTGGTCAAAAATGGCGATACCGCGGAATATCCTTTCCAGATAAAAGCTGGCTGGGGAGCTTATAATTTCTCTAGTGAATTTTTGAGCTCAGGAGATGCCTCTATCTTTCCCATTATGCCAGAACGAGCAAAATATGCCTATTATCCTAATACTACCCTGATGGCAGACAATGTGGATAATATCCTTATCACTGACCTGTGCGATGGCTCCACCCTGACCATTCAGGCTTACTGGTATCTGGCACCAAAAATTGACCCGATGCCTATGGGAGTAGATCCCCCAGTGCTTTCTACCCGACCTGGATGCTATCCTCTCCAGGTTTATGTTTACGGTTCCGGATTTGATATGAATAATGCTCTAGTGTTAA
>CAZKMM010000197.1:0-2593 GCA_964553915.1 uncultured bacterium | reverse complement strand
TGGAGGAAGGAGCTATACCCTTTATGGTCAGGGGATGGAGATGGATGGAATGGCAGGAAAAGAATTCAACCTTACTGATGGCTCTCCTGCCAGTTTTTTTCTCGGGGCATTTATGGGAATGGTTCAGAGCTCGGTTCTGACCGGGAGTTATTATGGAGAGGATTACAATGGCACCTGTCAGGAGCAGGGGGCATTTTTTGCCAATATCAATCCTTCTTCCACTCCGGATCTTGGTGGCACCTATCAGCTTCAGATTCAGGGCGAATTAAAGAACTGCCAGGACCCTTCTCAAAATGGTCTGATTTTAATCAGCATAGATAGTTTAACTCTCCAGCAATCCAGCTCCTTGTTCGGTGGAATTTTGCATTCTCCCCCTCCTCCTTCTCCTCCCACCATTGATTCTCGGGGAAACGAGGTTCAGGTTCGGGGATTAATCAACGGAAATAATCTGATGATTTTGCTTAATACCCAGGCTGGAACTAATACCTATCAGCTGACTCTTTCCGGGATTTATACTGGCTTTCCTCTCTCCGGGCAGGTAATGGGAGGTTTTGATGCCTGCGAGCTGGAAGGAGGCTTTAGTCTCGCTCCAATACCATAATTGAATGAAGGGCTGGCTGAGAGCGATTTTTTTTCTTTGGGGATTTTTACTCGGTTTTTCTCTGGGGGCGAAGAGCTGGGATTTGGAGAGGATTCTTAAAAGCTTTTCTTCTCTGGATTTTTTTTATCAGCCTTTTCCTTTCACCACGGAGATGGTCTCCACTTATGACCGCACGGGCGGAAATAAAGATGGAGATAATTTTTTTAAAATAGAGCAGGAGCGGGCGGTTTTAGTGGAGATAAAAGGCTCAGGGATTATCACCCGGATTTATTCTGCTTATCCCAGGGGCACGCTCCAGCTTTATCTTGATGATTCTGAGGAGCCGATTATTTCAATGCCGGCTCAGGAGTTTTTTTCCGGAGAAAATTTCCCCTTTGTCGCTCCGCTGGTGGGAGATACTCCTGCTGGATATTCTTATTTCCCGCTCCCTTTTGAAAAATCCGCCCGGATTGAAATAAAAAAAGACCCGAATAGCCCCGAAGCCCCTTTTGGTCTTTACTGGCAGGTGGAGTATCTCCGGGCTGAGTCTGGAGTGGAAGTTAAAAGCCTTTCTCTTCCTCTTACCCGGAGGGAAAAGCAGGCACTTGACCGGTTGCTCAATTTTCTAAAGAACCTGCAGACCCTTTCCCCACCCAGAACCGAGCAGGAAAAGGTGTTTGAGAAAAAAATCCCTCCCAACAGGAAGATAGAGCTTTTTAGCCTCACCGGCTCCCGGGTGATAAGGAGCCTGGAGCTGGAGCTGGAGCCAGAAAACAAAGAGGCTCTTTCCTCGCTCCTTTCCTGCCGGCTTTTGGGCTACTGGGATGACGAGGATACCCCGAGCGTATTTTCCCGGCTGGGATATTTTTTTGCTCAGCCTTTCTCTACCCCTCGCCTGCCCGGAATTTTGCTTCAGGGAGAAATTCGCTCCGGAAGGTTTTTGGGGAAGGCTTTTTTCCCGATGCCTTTTTCTCGCTCCGCAAGGTTTGAGCTGGAAAATTCCAGCACTGCTTCCGGAAGGATTCAGCTCAAGCTGGACCTGGATAGTCTGGAGAAGGATTCTGGCTGGAGATTTCATACTCTGGAGCGGGCGGAGAGGCTTAAGCCGGATTTCTCTAGGAAAAATCTTTCTCACCGCTCAGATTATTTAGTGTTTTCTGCAAAGGGAGCGGGAAGATTTATCGGTTTGTTTTTATGGGTTTTGAACAGGTATTTTATCTGGTGGGGAGAGGGAGATGAGAGCTTTTTTATAGATGGGCACCTGGTCTGGCAGGGCACTGGCACCGAGGATTATTTTGACGGCTCATATAACAGATTTGGCAATAACCTTTTTGCTCATTCCCTTCTGGAAAACAGCCCGGGCAAGGGATATGCAGGGATTAGCCTTTTGGTGCGGTTTCATCTTTTAGACCCGGTTTATTTC
The DNA here is from genome assembly GCA_964553915.1 of uncultured bacterium. Lineage (GTDB taxonomy): Bacteria > RBG-13-61-14 > RBG-13-61-14 > RBG-13-61-14 > DRUE01 > CAZKMM01. The sequence goes on along the minus strand of CAZKMM010000197.1, from coordinate 590 downwards.
CAGCAGAGCCTGGAGATGAAATTTGAGCACGGCAGATGGGCAAATGACCTAGACAACTGGTATGGTTCTGTGGCATACTGGTATCAAAAGGAGCCTCATTTTGATTTTTCCGGAATGAAAGGAGAGGAGATAGAGCTAAGCCCATCTTTAGCCAAGGAGCTGGTTAAAGAGTCCTTCTGGCAGAGCCTTTCCAGAGAGAGAAAAATTCTTTTCTTCCTTCCCTGGTTTCTGGGCGGGTTGATTGTGTTATTCGCCAGCCTTTTTGTTTTCAGGTTTTTAAAAAATTTAAAAGGAGGGATGAGGAGTGGATAAAAAGAAGCTCCGAGCCTGGCTTCTGATTATCCTTTTCTTTTTGGTTCTGGCGGTGATTGGATATTTTTTGAGTCCGCAGGCAAAAAGACATCAGGCAAAAAAGCTCCAGACTCAGGCAGAGGAGATGCTTGCTCAGGGAGACTACCTTGAAGCAGAAATTTTTTTAAGAAAGGCAATTGAGAAGGAGCCGAATAATCCGGAGCTGAGGGTTCAGCTTGGTGAGGTTCTGGAGAAGCAGGGGGTTTTAGAGGAGGCAAAGGAGGAATATTTAAGGGCTT
>CAZKMM010000196.1:0-2639 GCA_964553915.1 uncultured bacterium | reverse complement strand
GAGTTTGGGTTTTGAGCCTAAAAATTCAGCCCGAGCCGGAGCAATATCCCTTGTTCCCCGACTCGGAAGTAATCATATTTATCTTCTTGCTCATATTCTATTTTAATCCCACTTTGATTTAACATATAAGCCAGCTCTAAATTAAGTCGGCGGAATTGATAACCAACCCCCATTTCCGCCTGAAAATAATAAATGTTGAAATTTTCTATCTTATTCCAGGAGACCAGAAGCTGAATCGGAAGCGGAAGCCAGCCCGCATTTTTCCTGCCTAATCTTCCCATTCCTGCGAAGCTCACATAAAGATTAAATTCCTTCCCGAGGCGATAAAATGCTTTCGCCAATTGCTGGCTTCAGTAAGCAAATGGCGGGAGTAACCTTTATAGCCAGGTCGTTTGATTCTATCAAGATTTCCGATAAATAATTTCCAATTCCTTGAGAAAAATAAATTTTAAATCCAAAGGCGAGTGTTTAATAGTCCATCCTTTGGCAGAGCCAGATTTTATGCTAAATTAAATTGCTGGGGAGAAAAAATGGAATTAAGAAAGACATTGATGGAACGAGCTCGTGCCGGAGAGGTTACTCCGGAGATGCGAGAAGTTGCCCGTCAGGAAGGCAAGGAGCCGGAGGAGATTAGAGACCTGCTTGCTCAGGGTAAGGTAGTTATTACTCACAATAAAATCCGGGAAAACGGCAGACCTTTGGGAATAGGTGCCGGGCTTCGGGTAAAGGTTAATGCCAATATTGGCACCAGTCAGGATTTATGCGAGCTGGAGCTGGAGTTAAAGAAGCTTAAATCCGCAGAAGAAGCGGGCGCAGACACGATTATGGATTTATCCACAGGAGGAGATATTACCGCGATTCGTCGGGAGATTCTCAAACATACCAGCCTACCTCTGGGCACGGTGCCGATTTATCAATCTGCCATAGATACAGTGAAGCGGGGCAAGGCTTTTGTATATATGGAGCCGGAGGACTTGTTTAACACCATTCGGCTTCAGGCAGAGGATGGGGTGGATTTTATCACGGTTCATTGCGGGGTTTGCTGGGAGTCAGTGGAACAGCTGAAAAAACAGGAACGGGTTCTGGGAGTGGTGAGTCGGGGCGGAGCATTGACCATAGAATGGATGGAGTTTAACGAGAAGGAGAATCCTTTGTATCAGGATTTTGACCGGCTTCTGGATATAGCCCGGGAGTATGAGCTGGTATTGAGCCTGGGAGATGGACTTCGTCCCGGTGCCATTGCTGATGCTACGGACCGGGCGCAGGTGCAGGAGTTGATTATTCTCGGAGAGCTAACCAGGCGAGCCTGGGAAGCCGGGGTGCAGGTAATGATAGAAGGTCCTGGGCATATTCCTTTAAATGAAATAGAAGCCAATGTTTTGTTAGAAAAGAAGCTCTGCTATGGGGCTCCATTTTATGTTCTGGGTCCCCTTCCCACAGACATAGCTCCGGGATATGACCATATTGTCTCCGCCGTTGGCGGGGCACTGGCAGGGAAAGCAGGTGCGGATTTTCTCTGCTATGTTACTCCCAGCGAACATCTCGGCTTGCCCGGTCCGGAGGAGGTTCGGCTTGGAGTAATTACCGCAAGAATCGCAGCTCACTGTGCGGATTTAGCCCGGGGAAATCCAAAGGCTTTTCAAAGAGATTTAGAGATGGGGCGAGCAAGAAAAGAGCTGGACTGGGAAAAACAATTCCAGCTGGCAATAGATTCCAAGCTGGCAAGGAAAATCAGGGAATCTCGCCCGCCGTCTAATGAGCAGGTCTGCACTATGTGCGGAGAGCTATGCGCGATCAAGCTTTTTAAAAAAACCAGCTGATGACCAGCTTTTTATTCAAATCTGCTTTAATAGTAGATGGAATTTCTCCCCAGCCCTATCAGGCAGATTTACTGGTTAAAGAGGATAAGATTGCTCAAATTGGCAGGATTCCAGCTCAGGCTTCTGACCAGGTGATAGATGCCCAGGGATTAGTTTTGGCTCCGGGATTTATAGATGCTCATGGTCATTCTGATTATCATCTTTTAATTCTTCCCAGTGCGGAGAGTAAATTGCTTCAGGGAGTCACCACCGAGATTGGGGGAAACTGTGGATACAGTCCTGCTCCGGTCTTTGGTGAGCTTAAAAAAGAACGAGAAAAAAATCTTAAGCAGGAATACCAAATAAAAACTAATTTCCGCCGATTAAAAGATTATCTGGAGAGGTTAGAGGAAAATGGTTTAGGCATAAATTTTGCCCCGCTGGTCGGATATAACACGGTTCGGGCAAGTGTAATGGGGTTTGAAAATCGTCCGCCCACCGATGAAGAAATGGAAAAGATTCGTAAGGAAATCAACCTGGCTCTGGAGCAGGGAGCTTTTGGTTTGAGCGCCGGGCTGATTTATCCGCCGGGATGTTATGTTCAGAAAGAAGAACTGGTCCAGGCACTAAAGCCAGTAAAAGAATCCGGCGGGGTTTTTGCCTGCCATATCCGTAGTGAGGGAAGGGGTCTGATTGAGGCGGTGGAGGAATTTTTGGAGATTGGGATTCGTTCTGGGGCAAAACTCCAGCTCAGCCATTTAAAGACCAGCCAGCCAGAAAACTGGCATAAGCTTGACCGGGTGTTTGAGCTGATAGAGGATGCCCAAAAAAAAGGACTGG
>CAZKMM010000195.1:0-2655 GCA_964553915.1 uncultured bacterium | reverse complement strand
CTGCCTCAGCTTTTAGCTCAGAGCCCTGCCCGGAAAGTTCCATCCTGCCATTGATTTTCCCTGATTTAACTTTCAGGGGCAGGGATTTTTCAAAGTAAGGCAGAAAAGGAGAAAGCTCAAAATTATCCAGTTGAATTTTCAGCTCTAAAGGCAGAGAATAAACATCCAGCTCGCCCGATACCGGACCGATTTTTCCTTTTAAGAAAAACTGCTCCTCAGAGCATTTTTCTTCCTCACAAAAATTTAGCTTGAAAGGAATGGGCTGATGAGAGGAAATATCCTCAAGCTCCAGATTTATCCGGTAGAGCTTGAGCTGATGCGGAGTGGGAAAACTCACCTGCGCATCATTAAATTCCAGCTCGCCATTTTTCATCTGAAAAGATTTTACCACCAGCTCTCTTCCCAGAAGTTTTAGCTCAAAACCTGTTAGCTCCTTTTTCTCCTCTGATTCTTCCGGCTTTTGAGCCGGGCTTTTTTCTCTTTTGGTTAAATCCTGAAAATTAAACTCTCCTTTTTGATTCCGCTCCAGAATTACCCGGGGATTTTTTAAAACTACCTGAGGAACGAAAAATTGATTCTTGAGCAGAGCAAGGAAGGAGAGCCGAACCCGAACCTTATCCACCTGAATAAAAGGCTTAGGAGAAAATCCCTCCTGATTGGAGACCTCAAGCCCTTTTAAATCCAGCCCCAAGCCGGGAAGTAGAGAAAGCTGGAGCTTTTCTATTTTCACTTTTCGGTGAAGTGCGTTTTCCAGGCTGGATTCTATTCGGGGAAGAAATTTATCCAGCGGAATTACAAAAGGAAGCACGAGCAATAAAATTATCACCAGAAGAACAAATCCGCCCACGCCCAGGCTGAGCTTGGTAATTTTTCTCATTGCTTTTCCTTGAGCTGTTGGAGTTTCTGGTCCAGGAGTTTATTGACCAGCTGAGGATTGGCTTTGCCCTGGGTTTTCTTCATTACCTGTCCGATAAAAAATCCCCTGACCTTTTCCTTGCCGGAGAGATACTGCTCCACCTGTTTGGGATTTTCTTTAAGCACCTCATCAATTATCTGAGCAATTGCTCCTTCATCGCTCACCTGCTCCAAGCCCTGCTCCTTGACCACCTGCTCCGGGTCCTTGCCGGTCTGATACATCTCAATGAACACGCTCTTGGCAATCTTCTGGCTGATGGTTCCTTTTTCAATCAGTTGATAAAGTCGGGCAAGCTGAGCTGGAGAGACCGGGCAGTCCCGGGCGGGACGCTCCTGGGCATTCAGCTCCCGAAGAAGCTCGCTCATTATCCAGTTGCTGGTCCACTTGGCAGGCGCCCCCTGTTTGACCACTGCTTCAAAATAATCTGCCAGGTCTTTATCCTGAGTGAGAATCCCGGCATCATATTCCGGGATTTGATATTGCTGGATAAATCTCTGCTTTTTCTCTCCGGGAAGCTCAGGAAGAGAATTTTTCACCTGCTCAATCCAGGCATCATCAATTTCCAGGGGGATTAAATCCGGGTCTGGAAAGTAGCGGTAATCGTGTGCTTCTTCCTTGCCTCTCATCCCGATGGTCTTTCCGCTTGCTTCATCCCAGAGCCGGGTCTCCTGAACCACCTCTCCCCCACTCTCCAGAACCTTTATCTGCCGTTCTATCTCATAAGCCAGTGCCCGCTGAATATTGCGAAATGAATTCATATTTTTAAGCTCGGTGCGGGTGCCGAACTCATTTGAGCCTTTGGGACGAATTGAAATATTGGCATCACAGCGGAGCGAGCCCTCCTGCATATTGCCATCGCAGACCTCCAGATATACCAGAATGTTGCGGAGCTGACGCATATATTCCCCGGCTTCCTCTGGAGAGCGGATATCCGGCTCACTCACAATCTCAATCAATGGCACGCCGGTGCGGTTGAAATCAACATAGCTGTATTCAGCCCGGGCAAAATCTCCCGCATGAACCAGTTTCCCCGCGTCTTCCTCCATATGAATTCGCTTGATGCCAATCCGCTTCTTTTTACCATCAACTTCAATCTCCACCCAGCCGTGCTCAGCAATGGGAAGCTCATACTGAGAAATCTGATACCCCTTGGGAAGGTCCGGATAAAAATAATTCTTGCGAGCAAAAATGCTCCTGCGGGCAATTTTGCAATTGAATGCCAGCGCGGTTCTCAGAGTATATTCCACCACTTTTTTGTTGAGCACGGGCAGAACCCCGGGCATCCCCAGACATACCGGGCAGGTATGAGTATTGGGCTCTGCCCCGAACTTGGTGGAGCAGGAGCAGAAAATCTTGGAATCTGTAAGAAGCTGAGCATGAACCTCTAATCCAATCACTGCCTCGTATTCCATTACCCTATTTCCCCCTGCCTAAAATTTAGCCTGAACCCAATTTAAATGCAATTCGCTATATTTTATAAAAAAATTTTTTAATTACTCAAATAATGCTCCCGATTTTTTGCTTTTTCTCTTTTTGCCCTGAATTTTTAAACATTGCCTTTACTTTTTACCTATACCCTTCCTGCTAACCTTATAATTAGATTTTGGGCTTTTGTTTGTGCCAGTCGGTGTTTTGCTCGTAGGCGTAGGCAACCTGAAAAATTTTTTCCTCCTCAAAATAATTGGCAAGAATCTGCATTCCAATCGGAAGACCCTCAGAGCTGAATCCACAGGGTATGC
>CAZKMM010000194.1:0-2750 GCA_964553915.1 uncultured bacterium | reverse complement strand
ATTACCCTGAGCTGGCGATGAGCATTCTCTAAAAGAGCCCGCTCCACGCAATTTAAAAGCTGGTCAAGACATTTTATCCGCAAAGAGTAATAAACATTGTTTCCTCTTTTCTCACTAGCGACCAGCCCGGCGTTTTTTAAAAGCGCCAGATGTTTGGAAACAGTGGAAAAATCATCTCCAATCATCTCAACTAATTCGCATACGCATCGCTCTCCTTTAGCCAGCTCCTCCACCACGAAAATTCTGCTTGGATGAGCCAGGGCTTTAAGAATTTTAGCCAACTCCTCATACCTTTCTTTTTCTTTCTTGTTCAAATTTTAAACTCCTTTATAATATTTCCTATTTGGTAATATAGCCAAATATTTTCATCTGTCAAGTCCCTAAAAATTTTTTCGTCCAAAAAGAGAAATAATATCTATGAAACCGAGCTAAAGAATTTCTTGAGCTTTTAAAATCTGCTCCAGCGTTTTTATTGAGGGAGCATTAATGGGAAATTCTAAGAAGGAGCGCTCCTTTAAATCAAATTCTCTCACCAGCGAGTCTTCCTCCAGCCAGCCGATAATCGACAAATCGGTCAACCGGGAAATGGTTTCCTGCTCAAAGGGATTTTGAATTCGGTTAAGAAGAAGTCCTGCCCGAGTTTTAGGGTTAAGTCTTTTTGCCACTGAATAAATCTCCCCAGCTACCTTAATTCCCTTGCCAGTGGGGTCAGAGACAAGGAGAAGATATTCTACCCGACTCATTACCTTTCGGTTTATCTGCTCAATACCTGCTTCCGCATCAATGAGGGTTAAATCAAACTGCCCTGCCAGGATTTCTATTGCCTGACGAAGTAAACTATTTACCGGGCAATAACATCCCACCTCCTCGGGTCTACCCAGGGAAAGAAAAGCCAGGTTATTTTTCTCTCCAAGAGCCTGCAATAAAAAATAATCAATTCCCATTGCCAGGTCTTTAGAATCAGAGGTTTTTTGTCTAATTTCTCTGATGGTCTGAGTGCGAACCTGGTTAATGGTTTTTTTGGGTAAAATCTGTAAAGCCTGGGTAAGTCCTCCGGCATGGTCAGCATCAATCAAAAGGGCTTTTCTTTTTCCTTCCTCCAGTAAAATTCGGGCAAAGAGAGCCGAGAGAGTGGTCTTTCCTACTCCGCCTTTTCCGCAAATTGCTATGGTCTGGTATTTCATTATCTTTTTGCTTTAAGCAGTTGATTTCTGATTTTCTTCAGCTCAGCAACCGTGGCACATACCTCCCGATATTCACATACCTCACAGTCAAAACTCTCCTCCTCTACCATCTTAATCAGGGCATTCTGGATTTTTGGCACCTCAAATGTGAGCTCTTTAAGCTCTTCAATCTCCTTTTGGGAAGAGGTGATAAATAAAATCTTTACCTGAGAGATAAAATTCAAAGTTAAAAGATTTTCAACCATTGCCTTTCCCAGATGACCAAGAGATAGTCCGCCCTCTTTTGCCTTTTGTTCAATCCGAAGCCATACTACCTGTTTGCTGGGAAGGTATCTGGGCATCATTCCTTTCAGTTTTACCTGATAAATTACATCCCGCACCTTTGAAAAACATTCATAAGCCTCAGAGAAATTTCCATAAACAATAATAACCTGAGCAAAAGGATAGCTAAAATCAGACATTTCCGGAAGGTCTTTGCCGATAAGTAAAACTTCGCTTTTCCGTCCAGGCTCCGGCTCTTTCCAGAGAATTAAATGAAGTGAGCCTTCTCTGGGATTTCCCAGTTCCAAAACCGCATCTCTTTCCAGAATAATGCTCTCTTGCTCCTGCCAGGGAAGGAATTGGGAAAGGTCAAATCTTTTGGGCTGATAAGAACGGATAAAATCTTCCACCGCCTGAATCTGCTCGTCAAACATTTTCTCAGAGAGAATCTCCTGAAAGAGCAGAGCCAACCGCACCAGCAAGATGAGGATTAAAAGGAAAGGGCTGAAAGCTTCCGTTTACTTTGGCTTTAATCATTTCCAGCAGAGAATTAATTTTTGCTCCTCCTCCGGTAATAGTAAAAACTCCATTCACTCCGAGTCTTCTGGCCTGGGCAGAAACCATTTTTGCCACCGAGCTACATACCCCGGCAATTATTTCTGCTTTCTCCACTCCCTGATTGATATAACTGATCACCTCACTCTCCGCAAATACCCCGCATTGATTGCTGAGCTCAATTGGATTTTTAGCTCTCTGAACAAACTGGTCTATCTCTTCAAGCTCTATTTCCAGTTTTTTGCTCATCAGCTCCAAAAATCTACCGGAACCAGAGGCACATTTATCATTCCGCATAAAATCAATAAGCTCGCCTTCAGGATTTAAATGAAGACAGGTTATGCTCTGCCCTCCTAAATCAATCAGATATTCCACCGGGGAAGGAAAAAGTTTTACCAGCTGACGGAGGGAGGTTAAAATATCTACCACCTTCGCCCCTTTAACCAGATTTGCTCCCATTCCAGTGGCTGAAATCTGGTCTATTTGCTCAAAGCTCATCCCGGCAGAGGAAAGCAATTCTTTTAGAAAGCCATCTATTTGCTGAGCAATATTTCCGGTGGTGGGGACAATTTTCCAGCTCACTAAATCCCGCTCTTTAAGCAAGACCAATTTAGTATAAAGGCTTCCTAAATCACAACCGATGGTGGTCATTTTTCTTCACTCCGTCTTAAAGCAAATAATGCCGCGCCATAAGCGCCAATTAGCTGAGGGTCTATCCTGGGATAAATAATTTTGCTTCCCAGGGCTTTT
>CAZKMM010000193.1:0-2752 GCA_964553915.1 uncultured bacterium | reverse complement strand
AAAAGAATTATCTTTTCCACCTCCACTCCCAGCTCTTTTAGACATTTTAAAATCTCTGCTTTAATCTCTGAAAGGGATTTTTCCTTTGGCTCTGCCATCTTTTTGCCTGTCTATTTTTAGATTATTCTTTTCCCGGATGAATTTGTCAAACCTGGTTGAAATTATTGGTTTTCCCGACCGGGTTCTTCAGCCCTTTTTAAAAGGGAAGGAGGCTGAAAATAGAAACCCATTTGTCCTTATGCTCCTGCCAGAACTGACAGCGGGGCACAGTATCCAACTGCTGGGTGCGGATGGGCTCATCCAGAATCTGAATTTTGGGAGAGCCGGGCTCAAATCCGGGAAAAGGCGGAAGCTCCGCAGAATTAGGATTACCGCTTCGGGCAAAATTAACAAAATATTTCTGGATTTTTTCTGAGAGCTTTTGAGCTTTTTTAATGTTGGCAAAATGATAAAGCTTGTTCACTGGCGGACGGTCCAGAGTGGCAAAAACATAAGGAAGCTCCATTGCGTGGGCAACTCCGGCAATGGAGCTGAGCATAAAGCCATCATAATCAAACCGGTAAAGATACAGCTCAGAGACATATTGGGAAAGAGCGGTGAGGGCATAATAAGTATCGCAGGCAAAAGTCAGGTCGGTTCCGAACATTCTTCCCAGAGCATAAACCGGCTTTTTGTATTCGCTTAAAGGATAAAGCTGAACCAGGGCTTTGATTTCCTTTTCCGAGAAGCCGAGTTTTTTCAGCTTTTTTTCATAGCTGGATTTGGGGCTGAGGGCATATTTAGGATTGAGGAGCAAAAGCCGTGCCATTTCATCCTTGTTATAACCAGCCATCACCGGCACCTGATTGAAATTGCCAGCTTTAATCATATTGAGCGGAGTATCAGTAAGGAAGTAGCCATCTATATGAGGGATATAGTCCAGAGCTACCATACTGGAAGCACCCTGAGAGAGGAGCTTTTCTGCCGGGATGGAACGAAGGCAATTTATATCTTCCGGCTGACATCCCACCCGCAGAGCACTTTGCCGGGCAACTTTATATCCCTGCTCCAGCTCCTGAACCGTCTCACAGCCTCCGCTCATCATAATTGCCCGATGGAACAAGCCCTTTGCCCGGGGAGTGGCAAGCAGGGTGCAGATGCTGTATCCACCCGCGGACTCGCCAAAAATGGTGATGTTGTTTGGGTCGCCTCCGAAATGGGCAATGTTTTCCTTGACCCAGCGGAGAGCCATTACCTGGTCCAGGCTTCCCTGATTGCCGGTGGAATGGTTCGGGTCTTCCTCCCGGAGCCGGGGATGGGCAAAAAAGCCAAAGATGTTCAAGCGGTAATTAAAACTCACCACTACCACCTCTCCCTGCTCTGCCAGTCGGTCTCCCCAGTAAAAAGGAGAATTGGCAGTGCCCCATTGATACCCACCGCCGTGCACCCAGACCATTACCGGAAACTTCCCGGGCTTTTTAGGTCGCCAGATGTTCAGATAAAGACAATCTTCGCTCATCTTTTTTGAGGGATTGGGGCTGAAAAGCTTCATCCAGCCTTTGACCTCTTTCTGCATACATTGGGGAGCCAGCTCAACCGCCTCTCTTATTCCATCCCAGCCGGGATGAGCCTGGGGTGCTTTCCAGCGAAGCTCTCCCACTGGAGGCTGGGCATAGGGTATGCCCCGCCAGACGCAGGTGCCGGTCTCCTTTTCTACAGCACCCCTTACCAGCCCGGATTCAGTCGGAACTGGCTTGGTGCAGTCCCACTCTGCCCGGGCAGAAAAAATGCTCAAGCTGAAAAGAAAAAGAATTAAAAAAATCTGAGCTCTGCTCATCTCACTTCTCCATTCGGGATTAAAAATAAATCCTTAAGTTGAACCCTTGAGCGGGCATAATTCAAGCGTTTAATTTCTCTGCTACCTCTTCACCGCCAAAGCGGGAGAGAACCGCGGTGCCAAAGAGAATCAAAATAAAAGCAGTGATTCTCATCCCTGCAAGAAGCTCATCTTCCGGGAGCTTTTCGCCCAGAGCAACTATCCCGCCAATGATTGCCACGATTTTATTCAGCACCGCCTCCAGGCTGACTACTATCAACGCTTTTCCGTGCTGGAACCCACTCTGCATTATTCCCAGCCCGAGCACATTGGCACCAACCATCACCGGCAGGCAGACCCCGAAAGCGAGCAGAGTTTCTCCTGCCTCTGCCAGAACAAACATTGCCCGGACATAAAGGGCACCCATTCCAATAAACAGCCCGGAGACCATTCCCAGAAGGGAATCAGTGCGCAGGGCTCCGAGCTTCTCCTTCTTTGCCAGAAAATAAGCAAGGAAAGCGAGAAAAAGAATCAGAGCGGTGATAATCAAAAGCGGGCTCCAGCGGGGCTGAGCCACCTCGTGCTCCTCCACCGCACTGATTCCCAGGAGAATCATTCCCAGAATCATCCCCGCTATGGCAATCCACTCCATCGGGCGGATTTTTTCTTTTAAATAAAACACACTGAACAAAGCCAGAACCGCGAGCCCCAAGCCCAGAGTGGGCTGAACCAGAGAAATCGGAGCAATTTTCGTGCTATAAAGATAAAGCCCCCATCCGAAAAGCAAGCCGAAAAGACCAGCAAGCCAGAGCCAGTTGGTAAAAAAGGCTCTGAGCACCTCAGAGCTTTTGTCTTTCCCGATTTTCGGAAGCCTGCTTGCTCCCTGCTTTTGTAGGGCAAGCCCGGCGTTCATAATCACAGTGGAGACAAACGCTACAATCAGCCCGAACCAGACTG
>CAZKMM010000192.1:0-2946 GCA_964553915.1 uncultured bacterium | reverse complement strand
TCCTCTTTCATTAATTTTCTCAGCCTCTCTGCGGTGAATATAATCGCCAGGTCGCAAAGATAATTGCCAAACCGGAAAACACCCATCGTAAGGATGCAAATGGAAATTGTCTGGGCTCAGACAATTTGTGATTAAAAATTTTCCAGGAATATTGCTAATTAAAAATTTTCCCTTCCACCCATAAAAACTGGACAAAAAAATTTTTTTGATTATAATTTTATAGCGATGACCGGGGTTTTATATGTAATTCATATTATTGTAGCGGTGCTTTTGATTATTGTCATTTTGCTTCAGCGAGGAAAAGGCACCGAGCTGGGCGCGGCTTTTGGTGGAGCGAGCCAGACGGTGTTTGGTGGTGCCAGCGGAAGGGAGAGCTTTTTAGTCCGGGTCACAATAGTTTTGGGAGTGATATTTATGCTTATGAGTCTGGGCTTGAGCTGGCGGGCAAGCCGTTTGCAAAGAAAAGTCCGCTCGCCCGCGGGTCAAACCGCGCCGGCACCAGCAGTGCCCGGGGCACCTTCAGCACCAGCAGGAACCCAGCCAGCCCCTTCGGGTGAACAACCTGCTGGAGCAGAAAAATAAATCGCTCTTTGCGAGGATGGCGGAACTTGGTAGACGCGCAAGGTTGAGGACCTTGTGGACGAGAGTCCGTGGGGGTTCGAGTCCCCCTCCTCGCACCAGATAAATCCGAGCCTGATTAAACTAAAAATTTGCCTTTTGATTTCCCTCTAAGAACTCCGGCTCCCTTAGCGAATATATCCTAAAGAGCGGAGCTGGTGTTCTAAAGACTCTTTTTCCATCTCGCTCAGGGCTGGAGTCTGAATTTTATCCTTCAATTTCTGGTTCTCTTCCTGCCATTTGTCCAGCTCAGCTTTCAGCCGGATAAACTCAGGATTCCGGGGAGAATAGATATTTATCTTCTCATCCGGGTCTTTTACCAGGTCAAATAACAAAGGCTTAACACCGGGAACCCGATTGAGAATTAACTTATATCGCTGGTCCTGAACCGCATAGAAGCTCCCCCATCCACCCAGAGAAAAGCAATAAGGATGCAAAACCTCCTCCGGTCGGGAAAGAAGCGACCAGAAACTTTTCCCCTGGTCAATTGGATTGTTCGGAAGACCAAGATACTCCATTAAAGAAGGAGTAAGGTCAATCAGCTCCACCGCCTGCTCCACCACTGCTGGCTTCAGACCCGCTCCCCAGAGAATTAAAGGCACTTTTAATAATTCCTGGAAATTAGAATGACGGTGTCCGAACCTTCCATGCTCCCAGAATTCTTCTCCATGGTCTGAGGTGAAAATTATTAAAGTCTGCTCAGTTAAATTCAGCTCCTCCAGAGTCTTGAGCAGACGAGAAATTTGAAAATCCAGCCGGCGAACCTCTGCCAGATAAAGCTCCCGAACAAACCTCTGCCCGAGAATATCATCCCGAGAAACCTTCTGATAAAAATATTTCTTCTGCTTAAAACGAGGGATAAAAAAATAAGGTGGGTAAATCACAAAAGGAGAGTGAAGCGGTCCCTTATATCCGAGGTTTTTTCTAATTTTCTCTTCTTCCTCAAAAGATGGGGAGTATGGGTCGTGCGGGTCCATATAATGAATATAAAGAAAAAAGGGCTGATGAGGATGGGAGCGGAGGTATTTGATTGCTTTTTCTGTCAGGGTTTTACTCGTGTTCGGAAAAAAGGGAAGCTTAAGAACTCTATAACAAAATCTCAATCCCCGATATGCTCCGGGCAAAAACCGAAATTGAGCATGAAGCGGGATGTGATGATGGAAAAAATAAACCTGCTCAAATCCTTGAAGAAATCCGTTCTTCCTGCCCAATAGATGATTAGATATCAGGGCTACGGTATGATAGCCGGCTTTTTGGAGCCTCTCTGCCAGAAGTTCCACCGAACCCGGGATGACTAAACTATTCTCTCCGCTCTTAAATATTAACGGATAGTTCCCGGTAAATATCCCGGCAACGGAAGGCACAGTCCAGTTCCCCTGAGAAATCACCTTCCGAAACCAGATGCCCTGCTTCGCCAGCTTATCTATGGTAGGAGTTGAATTTTTCCCGGCATAAATCCCCACCGCATCGCTCCTTAAAGCATCTGCTAAAAGAAAAATAATATTAACCTTTTTCTTTGGGGAATAAACCACTCCGGGGGAGGGAAGCGAAGCAGGATAATAAAACCAGAGAGAAAATAAACTGCCCAGAAAAACCACTCCCAAAATAATACCTGCCCAGAGCCTTTGGTGAAAAATTGCTTCTCTGCCCAGGGATAAAATCAAAACCCCGAGCAAAGCTCCCCCCAGATAAAGATACCCGCGATAGCTTATGGCTTTTTCCAGCTCCAAAAAACAGAGCAATAAAAAGAATTGGGCAAAAATAAACCCCAGCCAGAGAAGAAAGCTTAAGCCCGCCTTTTCTTTCCAGCTACCTGCCCGGCGCTCCCCTATCTGATAAAAGCCAACACCAATCACCACCGATAAAGCCAGCAGTCCGCTCCGCTCAAAAAAATTGCTGAAGAAAAAGGAGAAAAAATACAGCCCCCAGACCCCTGACCAGATGGCATTGAGCAGAGAAAAAAATTTGCCCGCGGTATCTTTTTTTATTATCCAGAGGAAAAAAAGGAAAAAGAAAAAGCCCAAAATCCCGAGCGGTAAATAAAGAAGCTCGCTGAAAAGTAAAGTAAAAAGAGCAGTGGGAAGTCCGCCCTCCTGATAAATGGCTGGATTGAGAATTATCCCAACCAGCTGGTCGCTTACCCCGAAAATCAATCCCCAGAAAAGGCAAAGAAGAAAAAGCCCCGGCACCGCTTTACTTCTGCTCATCTTTCCATTTTAACTGAGAAAAGCTCTGCAAATAAATCCGAATTCAACCGGAAGAAGAGACCCGAAACTGGCTGAAGGCAAGGATAAAAATCCTTCGGGCAGGTCCCCCCTGAAGAATTCC
>CAZKMM010000191.1:0-2988 GCA_964553915.1 uncultured bacterium | reverse complement strand
TGGTGAATTTAAAGAAGTTAACCACGGTCTGGGCGTTTTTGATTGGGATTATCAAAAGTTTTTTCTTTGGGATTTTAATTGCCACCATTTCCTGCTATGAAGGGTACACCGCAGAAGGAGGAGCGCAGGGAGTGGGAAAAGCAGTGCACCGGACCTTGGTTTATGCGTCAATTGGAGTGTTTCTCTTGGATTATATTGTTGCCGCGGTGGCTTCTTTAACTTTCAGCCTGGCGGAGAATATTATCTTTTTCCTGGGAGAATAGGATGAGTGAGTGGGTCAAAGAGCGGGTGAAAAATCCCTATCTCCGAGCGGTTATTATTGCTCTTTTAGACATTTTATACTTTGCCCGGCTGGGGTTGAGCTTTGAGAATATTGGCAGGAATATTCTTCGCTTTTTTGAGGTAGTGGGCGGGTTGGTCTGGCTTTTTTTTCAGAGCATTTTTCAATTGTTTTTGCCTCCGTATCGGGTTCGGGAGATGATTCGCCAGATGGAGATTGCGGGATGGCAGAGTATTCCCTTGATTGGTTTAGTGCTCGGGTTTATCGGATTGATTACTATTCTGGAGCTTAATTTTCAACTCTTTCGGGTGGTGGGAAATATTGATTATGTGCCGGGATTTGCCGGAATTTTAATCTTTCGGGAATTTGGACCAACAGTGGTAAGTGCTATGTTTGCGGCTCGGGTGGGGGCAGGTTGGTCCGCAGAAATCGGGAATATGAAGATTACCGAGCAGATAGATGCAATGGTGCTGGCAGGAGTTAATCCGGTTCATTATCTGGTGGTGCCTCGTTTGCTTGCCAGTGTTGTTATGCTTTTTGCTTTAAGTATAATGGGGGCTGGCTTTGCCTTTTTGGCTGGCTGGCTGGTGAGTGTGCAGAATTTTAGCTTCTGGCAATACTGCATTATGATGAGCAAGTTCACCAAATTAACTGACCTGGGAAGTCTATTTACCAAGGCTTTAGTTTTTGCCCCGGTGGTTCCCATCACCTCTGCCTGGTATGGATTTCGGGCACGGGGAGGAGCCAGAGGAGTGGGCGAGGCAACAACTCAGGCACTGGTAACCGCTATTTTAATCATAATTATTTTGGACTTTATTC
Organism: uncultured bacterium; assembly: GCA_964553915.1. Lineage (GTDB taxonomy): Bacteria > RBG-13-61-14 > RBG-13-61-14 > RBG-13-61-14 > DRUE01 > CAZKMM01. Next base: position 1,889 of record CAZKMM010000191.1, on the reverse strand, counting down.
TTAATTCTGTGGCTGACAAACTGCTTCATATTGTGTTAGAATAGCAAAAGATGAATCGGTTCAGTTTAGAGGTTAAGGTTGGGATAGTGGTCAGTGTCACGGTGGCACTGATTTTGGTCTTTCTTTTCTTTTTGAGCGGGTATAATCCTTTTGCCCGGGGCTATCGGATTTATGCACTTTATAACTTTGCCGGTGGGATAGAGATGGGCAGTCCGGTTCGGGTGGCAGGGGTGAAGGTGGGAAAGGTTGACCAGATTCGCTTTTTTGAGCCCGGGCATAAATTTGAAGGAGAGCCGGTTTCTATTGGGATTAGGCTTTTAATTGACCGCCGAGCTCAGGAGATGATTCGCCGGGATTCCAAATTTTATATCAATATGGCTGGGATTATCGGAGAGAAATATATTGAAATTACCCCCGGCTCTTACCAGGCTCCAGTTCTAGAAGACGGTGAGACAGTTCGGGGCATTGACCCCCCACGGCTGGAGCAATTTTTGAGCCAGGGATACGGCATCTTTGAAAAGCTCAGTAAAAAAATAGAATCAATTAGCGAGCAGGACAAAGAAAAACTTAAAACAATGCTGGATAATTTGATGGTTCTGGCAGAGAATCTGGCAAATTTTACCTCCACAATTCAGGAGCTGAGCCAGGAAAATCAAAAATTATTAAATCTGGTTGACCAGACCGAGAGTCTTCTTTTTAACCTTAATGCTCTGCTGGAGCCTCTGGTTCCTCATACCCCTGAGGAAAGGGAGCAGTTAAAGGAAAGGGTGAGTCAGCTTTCTTCTTTGATTGACCGGCTGGACCGGGTAAGCGCTCATCTGGAGGTGGAGCTGGAAGGAGTAAGTAAAGAAAGTATTGAGCGCACCCTTCGCCAGATTCTCCAGCAGGAAGGAATTACCATCAATGTTGGCACGGTGATAAAAAAGCCGGAATATCCGCCTTTGCCCGGCTCAGGGACCAGCTCAGAATAATGTCCGGGGGTATTCCGAAATAATCTTAGAGGAGAGAAAATAATGGAAGAGAAGGTTATGCATTTTATGAGGAGGGGAGCCATCACCTGCACCGAGGAAACAAGCATCAGGGAAGTTGCTCAAATTATGGTAGTGAACCGGATAAGATATTGTGTGGTGGTAAATTCAGCTCATGAGGTGGTTGGGATAATTTCTGCTCGGAGTATTCTGAAAGCATTTGGAAGAGACTTAGATAAAACCAGGGCAAAGGACATTTTACAGCCTTATACAATTACGATTCATCCTTCTTCTCTTCTTTCCGAGGCAATTGAAATAATGTGTAAGAAGAAAATTGAACATCTTATTGTGGTATCTGAAAAACCGGGAAGTAAAGCGGTTTTGGGAATATTATATGCTTCTGACCTGGTAAAGAAAATGGCAGAATCTTAAAGGAGGGAAACAGATGAAGATATGCGACTTAATGCATAAAGGAGTGATATTTTGCTATCCTGATGATAGCGCAAAGGATATTGCCAGGATGATGAAAGAGAATCAAATTCGTTCCGTGGTGGTAATGGACGAGACCGGTGAAGTATGGGGGCTGGTTTCTATTATGGAACTGTTGCCTCTTTACAATAGAAATCTTGATGAAATTCGTGCGGAAGATATTATGCGTCTCTATCAGATTGAAGTTGACCCGCAGTGGTCAATTGAGAAGGCGATTGAAATAATGCAGAAGAGAAAAATAGAGCATTTAATCATTATTGACCCCCATGCTGGTCCGAAAAGACCGGTGGGGATTTTAACCAGCTTTGATATTGTGCAGTATATGTCCGGATTGAAACTCGGTACCTATGAGCAACAGCTTAAAATTTCTTCATAATTTTATTCCAAAGGAATTCTCAAACCACTTGCCGGGAAGATAAATTTATCCGGAAA
>CAZKMM010000190.1:0-3004 GCA_964553915.1 uncultured bacterium | reverse complement strand
AATCCCTGCCAGCTTTTTCCTCCTGCCGGTGCTCTGGCAGGTAAGCTCTGCCCTGAAAGAAAAATCTCAGCTCTTAAAATCCCGCCTCCAGTCCTGGAGCTAGTCAAAATTAGCAAGTTTAAGATTTCTTATTCGCTTGGCTGTATCTTTCATACCACTTCCGCCACCAATTCTCTAAAATCGGTTGCACTTTTTGGCAAAGTTCCACCCAGGATTTATCCTGACCGGAAAAGCTCAAATAATGCTTCAAGAAGCGAATCTTATCTGTGCCAGTAAAAAGCCGGGCTCTTCTCGGGTCTGCAATTAAATGGTATAAAAGCTTCTCCTCTTTGGGCTTTTCCCTCCGTGCTTCTGCTAGATCTATCACCCAGAGCCGAAAATCTCCTTCCCCCGGCTTTTCCACCAGGATATTGGTAATACGGAGGTCAGGAAGAAAAAAATCCAGCTCTCTCAGCCGGGCAATTAAATTCGCTAAGGCAAAAATCAATCTTCGTTTTTCCTGAATAAACCGGGCTTGGTCTTTTTCTTTTAATTCCCGTAAATACTCCGCAAGATTCTCCCCCAAAACATTGGGAATTTTTCTGGTGAGCAAAACCTCCCGCTGAAATACAAACCTCCCCCGGCTTAAATAAGCCACTGGCTCCGCGGTGAGAACGCCCTTTTCTAAAAGCTTCCGACCGGTTTCAAATCCAGTTTTTGCCAGTGAGCCGGTAAAGAAAAATTTGAGCATCTGCTTAGGATAGCGCCAGGGCTTACGCAATCCTTTGCGAGAAAACATCTTTCTTAATGCCACCCGATACCGCTCGGATTTGTTAAAATACTTGATAAAATAATCCTGCTCCCCTTCTCCCAAATCTGCTCTCAGCCGGAAGGTCCAAATCCCCCAGCTGGAAATTCTCCCTACCAGCTCGGCTTTTTCCTGTAAATAAGAAAGCTCCAAAACCAGCGCGAGCATATCCGGATTTATCCCCTGCTTTGCTCTCCCTTTAAATCCCTTAACCCTGATTCTTTTATCTGCCATCTTATCCTTTAATAATACTTTAAACCCGGAAAAGCAAAAAGAGGAAAGAGCTCGTCTTTTCCCTGATAAAAGGGGAAGAAGTAAGAAGTTTAAAAAAGCCTTAAACAATTCTGCAGATTGGCGGTTATTTTTTACCACCAAGACCTGGATAAATTAAAAGGGTTTTTAAAAAAGCTTCTTGTCTTTGCGGTTAGTTTTTCCACCGCAGGGGCGCAGAGAAAATAAAAAGTATTAGCGTACCAGATGAAAAATAGGCTCACCGCTCTAAAAAATTATTAAGCCTCAAATTTCTTTATGACGCGAGTTTGCGATTTAAATTCTCACCAAAGGGATGCCAGGAAAAATCAATAGCCCTAAAAATCCTTTGCGTCTTAGCGGTGAGGGATTTTCCCGTCCTGACAGAGAAGAGGTTCAATATTTGAACCATACGGTTCAGATTTTGAACCATCAAAATTGGGGAGATAGAGATAGAGAGCTGAAAATAAGGCAGAAAAATTTTTTAGGCAGGAAAATTTTGCTGGTTTCATTTTTAGACTATATGGTCCAGAATTTGAACCAGTCTTTCAGCCGGGCAAAACCGGGGGAGAATCTCTGAGCATTTAGCTGATTGATTTCAGGCAGTTTTTCCTTGGGCAGAAAAGAAATTTCTCTGGCTCGAAAAAAATTTTCGGCTGGTTTATATTTTGCACCAGCTTTTGATTCAGAGCATTTTCTTTGCCTGGTTGGCGCAGACCAGAATCGGGTCCCAGACCGGGGCAAAAGGCGGAGCATAGCTTAAATCCAGCTGGGAGACCTCTTCTACGGTCATTCCCTGATGCAGGCAGGCGGAGATAACATCTATCCTTTTGGCAACCCCTTCCTCTCCTGCCATCTGGGCACCGAGCAGTTTTCCGCTGGCTTTGTCAAAAATGAAAACCACAGTGATAGTTTTTGAACCCGGAAAATTATGTCCCCGGCTGGGATGATGAATGGTTATCTTCTCCGCATCATATCCTTCCCTGACCGCCTGCTCCAGTCCCAACCCGGTTCTTGCCACCTCCAGCTCAAAGGTGCGGAAGACCGCAGTGCCGACAATTCCGGCAAACTCCTGCCCCAAGCCAACCGCGTTTGCTCCTGCAATTCTTCCCTGTTTATTGGCAGTGGTTCCCAGGGGAATCCAGGCAGGCTTTTTTAAAATTCGGTGCCAGTGCTCGGCGCAGTCTCCGGCAGAATAAATGTCCGGGAAACTGGTCTGGAGCTGGTCATTTACCGCAATGGTTTTTTTAAAGCCAAGCTTAAGTCCAGCCTGTTCTGCCAGCTCAGAGTTGGGGCGAACCCCGGTGGCAATCAGAACCATATCTGCGGGATATTCTCCCTGAGCGGTGATGACCTTTTTCACCTTGTTTTTCCCTTCAAAGCCTTTCAGGGTGATGCCGGTAAGTAGCTGGACATTATGCCTGGCAAGGGTTTGTCTCACCCGGTCGCCGATTTCTGGCTCAAACCCGGTGGGGACATCTGGTTTGCGCTTCATCATCAAAACCTCTATCCCGTAATGGGAAAAAACTTCCACCATCTCCATCCCGATGTATCCGGCACCAACAATTACTGCCTTTTTGGGCTGGTTTTTAAGAATCCAGTTTTTGATGGCTTTTCCATCATTTAAATCCCGGAGCTTGAAGATGCCCTGAAGATTATATCCTTCAACTGGCGGTAGGCTGGGGCGGGCGCCGGTAGAGATGATGAGCTTATCATATTCCAGCTGGTATTCTCTTTTTTCCTGATGGTCATAAACCACCACCTGATGTTTTTCCGGGTCTATTTTGACTGCTTCATTTTTCAGCCGGGTATCTATCTTTCTTTTTTTGATGAAAGCCTCGGGCGAAATTACCACCAGGTCTTCCAGCTCCCGCTTCGGGTCCATAATGTTATAGGGAATTCCGCAGGCACCATAAGAAATATGCTCGCCCTTCTCCAGCATTATTACCTCTTTGTCCGGTGCTCTTC
>CAZKMM010000189.1:0-3022 GCA_964553915.1 uncultured bacterium | reverse complement strand
GACCAGAAGCGGATTATGACCCCTGCAGAAGCAATCCGTGCTGGAGCGGACTATCTGATTATTGGCAGACCGACTCGCCAGGCAAAAGACCCGATTAAAATCACCCAGCAAATTTTGGATGAGATTAAATCCGCCCAAAGCTAATGACTTATATTTATGGGCTTAACCCGGTTCGGGAGCTGATTCGCAGGCGGGCAGAGGAAATTGAAGAAATCCTCACCTGCAGAAAAGACCAGAGCCTGGAAGAGCTTTTCCAATTAGCCGGGGGGAAAGATTTAAAAATTAAGCTCACTTCCCGCCACCAATTGGACCAGCTGGTTCAGACCAAAGAGCATCAGGGAATAATTGCCAGAGCTCCTCTGCCCGAGCCGGTTTTGTTTGAAGAGCTTTTAGAAAAAGCCGAGCGAGCTCAAACCGCTCTTTTGCTCTTTTTAGACCAGATAGAAGACCCGCAAAATCTGGGAGCAATTTTCCGCTCCGCAGAAGGTGCCGGGGCTTTGGGAGTGGTTATGCCCAAGAGACATAGTGCTCCCATTACCCCGGCAGTGCACAAAGCCAGTGCCGGTGCTATTGAATGGATAGATTTTGCTCAGGTCTCCAATCTTTCCCGGGCACTGGAGCAGGCAAAAAGAGCTGGCTACTGGATTTACGGGGCATTTCCTCAAGCAAAAGAGCTCCTCTGGGAGATTGAATTTTCCCCCAAAGTCGGGATTGTCATTGGTTCGGAAGGCAAAGGGATTCGTCCTTTAGTTGCCCGACAATGTGATTTTCAGGTAAGAATTCCTTTATTCGGGAAAATCTCCAGTTTGAACGCCTCGGTTAGCTGTGCTTTGCTGGTTTACGAATTTCGCCGACAAAAGGGTTTTTAAATTATCAGGAGGAAAAAATGAGAGACTGGCAGGACAAAAGCTATTGGCTGGGAGCAGACCCCTATCAGCCCAATCCCGCTTTAAAAGAAGATTTAGAGGTGGACCTGTGCATTATTGGCGGGGGATTCACCGGCTTGAGCAGTGCTTATTATATCAAGCAGAAAAAACCGGAGCTGGAAATTGCCCTTTTGGAAGCAGAGGTGGTGGGCTATGGAGCAAGCGGAAGGAACGGCGGATTTAGTATGCCCCTTCTGGGCTGGAACATCAGCTACCTGGTCTGGGCATTTGGTTTGGAGCGAGCCAAGCGGGCGCATCATTTTATGCTTTCCTGCGTGCGGAGGACCAAAGAGCTGGTGGAGCGGGAAAATATTGACTGCGACCTGGAATATAATGGTCTTTTGGTTTTAGCCCGCACTCCTCGTCAGATGCGGGCGCTGGAGGCAGATTACAAAAACTATCAGAAGGTGGAGGCAGAAGGGGTTGAGCTTCTTGACCAGAACCAGCTTAAAGACCGGCTGAACAGTGCCTGGCATATCGGTGCGATTTATGAGCCAGAATGTGCGATTTTAAATCCTGCCAAACTTGCCCGGGGGATGAAACAGGTGGTGGAGAGAATGGGGGTAAAGGTATTTGAGCACACCCCCTGCCGGAAATTTGAGCCGGGAAAAGAAATTATGGTTTATACCCCGCAGGCAAAGATTAAATGCCGGTATCTGGTGCTGGCTACCAATGCTTTTACGGTTCAGCTTCGGGTCAACCGCAACTGGTATGTGCCGATGTTCACCTATATTATCCTCACCGAGCCTTTGAATGACCAGCTTTATCAGGAGCTTGCCTGGAAGAAAAGAGAGGGAATTGAAGACAAAAGGCAATTGGTTCATTACCTTCGGCTCACCAGAGATAATCGGCTTCTTTTTGGGGGAAGAGATGCTCCTTATTATTTTGGCAATCAGCTGGAGCGGGACCATCACGAAAAAATCTTTGCCCGGCTAAAAGAGGATATGACCGGGATGTTTCCCTTTCTTAAAGATGTTAAAATTACTCACCGCTGGGGAGGTCCGGTAGCAATTACTCTGTTTTTTGTTCCGAAATTCGGATATTTTCAGGAGCAGAGAAATATTGTTTATGGAATGGGCTATTGCGGACACGGAGTAGCTCTTTCCACCAGTTCTGGCTTGATTATCCACGATTTGCTTTTTGAAGAAAAAAGCGAGCGGACCCAACTGCTTTTTGTCAACAACCCGGCGGGATTAATTCCGCCGGAGCCTTTCAGATATATCCTGGTCAATCTGGTAAAGGACAGCCTGCGGTTTTATGATTATCTGAGCGAGCAGATAATAAAAGGCTGAGCCTTAAATCAACTGGCGGGCAAGCTGATTTAAAGTGGAGATAATTTCCCGAAGATTTTTGCTCATCAGCTTAATTTTTTTTCCTTGAAGATAAATCTGGATTCCCTGAGGGGTGCCCACTGCTCCGAGGTCGGCGACCCGGGCTTCTCCCGGACCATTGACAATACAGCCCATTATCGCTACTTTAAGGGGCTTTTCTATATCTGCCAGTTTTCGCTCTATGTTCTGGGCAACTTTTGGAACATCAAATTCTGCCCGGGCACAGGTAGGGCAGGCAATTACCTGAACCCCCCGCTGGCGAAGTCCCAGGGAGAAGAGAATCATCCAGGCTACCCGCACCTCTTCCTCAGGCGGAGCAGAAAGCGAGACCCTGATGGTATCCCCAATTCCCTGCCAGAGAAGAATCCCCAGCCCCACACTGGAAAGCACTGCTCCCCGCAGGCAGGTGCCAGCTTCGGTTATGCCCAGATGAAAAGGATAATCCACCTTTTGAGCCAGAAGCTGATATGCCTGAACCGTGTCCAGAACCTCACTGGATTTTAAAGAAACCTTGATCAGCTCAAAATCTAATTCTTCCAGAAGACGAATTTCTCTAAGAGCACTCTCCACCATTGCCCGGGCATTGGCACCACCATATTTTCTGACCAGCTTTGGCTCCAGCGACCCGGCATTCACTCCCACCCGAATCGGAATTTTTCTCGCCTTTGCTTCCTCCACCACTGCCCTGATTTGCCAGTCCTTTCGCAAATATCCCGGGTTAAGCCTGAGTCCAGCTACCCCGGCCTGAATTGCTCCCACTGCCAG
>CAZKMM010000188.1:0-3038 GCA_964553915.1 uncultured bacterium | reverse complement strand
CTGGTCTGGTTTTATCAATTTTTCTTTATTTCGGTTCTGGGGCAGAGTATCTCGGGAATGTTTTTAGGAGTGGAGGTGCTGGATAGAACCGGTTCTCGTCCCTCCCCCTTAAGAGCAGGGCTGAGAGGCTTGATTTATGTGCTCTGCCTGGCACCGCTTGGTTTGGGATTTATCACTGAGTTGTGGGGAAAATCTCTTCCCGATTTATTAGCTGGCACCCGCACGGTTCGCTGGTAGGGATGATTAAGTATCAACCTTTAAACTTTCGCTATTTTAGCCGGCTTATTGATTTTTCTCTATTTGGTTGAGTTTTTCTCTTACCTTCTGGGTTCGGGAGTCAATATTTTTCCGGGTGGGAGCAGTGAGCCTTTCTGCGGACTTTTGGATTTGCTTTTGCATTTCCATTGTTCTTTTTGCCTGCCACTGCTGATACTTTGAAATCAGCCAGGGCGCTCCCTTCCAGACCCCAAAAGCTACCAGAGCAAAAAACCCAAGCCATAAAAGTTTCTTGAGCATAAATTTATTATAAGCTTATTTTTCCAATTTCCCAAGAAGGATTTGCCAAAATTGTCTTTTTCTTCTACCTTGATTATAATTTTTGAGAAAAATGACCTTAGAGATTAACCGAAAAATTGCCTCCAAATTCGGGATAGATTTTACTCAAATAGAGCAGGCGATAGATTTAAAAAAGAACCTCGCCATTTTAGGCAATGACCTTACTTTTCTTTCTATTCCGGAGCATCAAAGGACCAAACATGTTCATCGTCTTCATCCCTATCTGGGGAAGTTTATCCCTCAACTGGTAGAAGTGTTTTTAAAAAAATTTTTCCAGCCCGGAGATTGGATTCTTGACCCTTTTTCTGGTTCGGGCACAACCTTGGTGGAAGCGAACGTTCTGGGAATAAATTCGGTGGGAATTGAATTAAGTGCCTTTAATGTTTTAATCCAGAGGGTCAAAACCCAAGAGTATGATTTAAAATTACTTGAGAAAGAGGTTTTTGATGCCTTGACTCGCTTAAAAGCCTTTTCTCAAAAGTTTGAGACCAGAGCCCAGCCCGGTTTTTTTGATGATTTTGAACTGAAGCCCCAGCTTTTAGAGGGAGCAAGTGAATATTTAAAAGAATGGTTTGCCCCCCGGTCTTTAGAAGAGCTTTTATTTTATCGCTCCATTATTCCCGAGTATCAATACCAGGAAGTATTGATGGTAATTCTTTCTCGTTCCGCTCGTTCCGCTCGCTTAATTCCTCATTATGACCTGGCTCGTCCCAAGGAGCCGGTTCGTGAAACCTATTGGTGCATTAAGCATAAACGGTATTGTCAGCCGACTAAACAGGCTTTAAAGTTTATTAACCGTTATTCCTATGACACGGTTTCTAGAATAAAAAAGTTCCATAGAATTAGAACTGAAGCAGAAATTCATATTTTTGAAGGAGATGCTCAAACCATTAAATTACCGGAAAGGTTTAAATTTAACGGAGTTTTTACTTCCCCTCCTTATGTGGGGTTAATTGACTATCATGAACAGCACCGATACGCTTATGAGCTTTTTAATTTTCCCCGTAAAGATAATTTGGAGATTGGAGCCAGTTTTCGGGGCGCGAGCAGGAAGGCGCAGGAAGAATATAAATCCGGGATTATTCGGGTATTTAAAAATCTTTCATCTTATCTTATACCGAAAGCAAAAATTTTTATTGTCGCCAATGATAAATATAATTTGTATCCTCAAATTGGCGAAAGTCTTGGATATAAATTGATTGATGTTTTCCATCGCCCGGTGCTGATGAGAACCGAGCGAGACCAGAATAAATTTTTTGAGTCAATCTTTTACTTTGAGAAGCCGGAAAGAATTTTCCCCAGCTTTATAAAGATTTAAAGAGTTTGTTGATTCAGACTATCCGCAACAAACTTGAAAACTATCATCCGGAAACAGAAAATATGCCTTTTCACTGGCGATTGTTAGGGCGAGACCGCTATGCAATGTTTTCTTTTATTCAATCGGTTAATACCACTTTTGGCACCTCTTTATGGGAGCAGATGGCTCTAATTATTAGCCAGGCAAGCGGTTTTGAGGCAGAAAGGCAGTTTCAGCTTTTGGGAACCATTGACCCAGCAACCGAGAACTTAATTGCTCAGTTTTATCGGGAGTTAAGGGAGGGAGTTCGGGATCCGGACAAGAAAAAAGAAATAGCCTTGATCAGAAAATCAATTAAAAAGGGGAAAGCCCAGAAGGACCCGGATTCAACAGTTGACTTCTGGGTTAAGCGAGATTCGCAGGAAGAATTTTTTGAGATTACCAGCGCCAAACCTAACAAAAAAGAATTTGAGTCCTTAAAATTAAAACTTCTTCGTTGGACTGCTCTTAGATTAAGCCTAAATAAAAAGGCAAAAGTAATGACCAGAATCGCGATTCCTTATAATCCCTACCATCCGGAGCCTTATCGCCGTTGGACTTTGAAAGGACTTTATGATTTAAAACGAGGCGAGGTGCTGGTGGGAGAAGAGTTTTGGGATTTTATTGCCGGGCAGGAAGTTTATCAAACCCTGTTAGACATATTCCAAGAAGCTGGAGAAGAGTTAAGAGAGGAGCTTGACCAATACTTTAGAAAATTTAGATAGGTCTTACAAAGCCAGTTTCAATATTTCTTTCACATCCTTTTTATTCAATCTTTTCAGCACTCCCAGGCTGGGGAAAAGCATTGCGTTTTCTGCCAGAGCTGGAATATCTTTTTCTCTAATGCCCAGCTCCCGGAGCCGAACCGGTGCTCCCCAGCTTTTATATTTCCGCCTCATCTTTTTCACTGCTCCTTCCACGCTTTTTGCTCTCCAGACATTTCTGGCAAAGCGCAAAAAGGTTTTGGGATTATATTTCTGCATATAAAGAATCCAGGCAGGAAAGACTACTGCCAGTCCTTTTCCGTGAGCTACCTCAGGATAAAGGGCACTGATAGAATGTTCAATTCGGTGGGCAGACCAGTCCCCACCTCTCAGCCCTGCTCCGGCAAACCCATTATGCGCCAGAGTAATGCACCAGCAGAGGT
>CAZKMM010000187.1:0-3144 GCA_964553915.1 uncultured bacterium | reverse complement strand
CCCAAGCATTGGCTTTTTTCCTCTTAACTTTGGTTAATATTCAGTTATGATGATGTTGATGTTTCCCAGGAAGAAAAAAGCGGGTTTATGACTGAATTCAGGATGCAAAAAGATATTTTAAAAAAATTGCTCCAAATCAATAAGCTGTTGAAAAAATAATCAAAAAGCGGGCTGGGTCTGGCAGGTGATTGGGATTGGCAGGCATCAGCTTCGGCTGGGAGCAGTGGGAATTGCAGAAGGCGGAGGTTTGAGGGTGGGCTTTGAGGATAATATCTATCTGCGAAAGGGGGTTCTGGCAAAGTCCAATGCGGAGCTGGTGGAGCAGGCGGTAAGGATTATTACTGCTTCCGGGCAAAGAGGTGGCGAGTGTGGAAGATACCCGCAAAATCCTGAATATCTGGGGGGAGAAAAATGGAGCTTAAGCCGGGAAAGAGCATCCAGGAGCTGGAAATCGGCGAGAACGCCTCTCATACCAAAACCATTACTGAAGCAGATATTGTGCTTTATGCAGGCTTGACCGGTGATTTTACTCCCCTTCATATCAATGAGGAATACGCCAAAACCACCCGGTTTGGAGGTCGGATTGCTCACGGCGGATTGATTGAGGGATTAATTGCTCCGGTGGTGGGAATGAAGCTCCCCGGTCCCGGAACCATTGCTCTGGAGAGATGGGTGCGGTTTAAGGCTCCGGTAAAAATTGGAGATACCATCACTGCCACTGCCACGGTTTCGGGAATCGTCTTTGAAAAAAATCTGGTGGTATTAAAGCTGGAATGAAGGAATCAGAGAGGTAAGCTGGTAATGGAAGGGGAGATGAAGGTTTTGGCTCCTAGGAAATGAATTGGCAAATCAGCTCTGCCAGGTCATATACTTTTATTTTCTCTTCTGCCTGTTCGGCTTTAACCGCATCTTCCAGCATCTTGGCGCATTTGGGACAGGCAACTGCTATTATTTCTGCTCCGCTGGCAAGTGCTTCTCTTATTCTTACCCGGGAAGGATGATTTTCTCCGCTGGCAAGCATATCTGTATAAAAATTCCCCCCGCCTCCACCACAGCAGAGGGCATCTGCCCGGTTTCTTTCCATTTCCACCATCTCCACTGCCGGAAGCATTGATAAAATCAAACGAGAGGTTTCATAGTCCTGATTGTGCCGTCCTAAATAGCAGGGGTCATGGAAGGTCACGCAAATTTTTTTCTCGGGGGAAGAAAATTTTAGCCCTTCAATCTCTCCGGCAAGCATCCGGGCAAAATAAAAGCTAAAAATTTGATGATAATGAAATACCTGAAAATCTCCGCCGAATTTGGGATATTCATTTTTAAAGGCATTATAAGCGTGGGGAGAAAGGGTGATGATTTTTTTCACTCCCAGTTCCTTAAACTGCTGGATATTCTCCTGTGCCAGCTTTTCAAACAATCCCTTCTCTCCCATTGATAAAACCTCATTGCCATCGCACCGCTCATCTTCACCCAGAATCCCAAAAGAGATTCCCAGCCGGTTCAGAACCCGGGCAACCGCCTGCGCCATTTTCTTTCCCCGCTCATCAAAAGAGCCAGCACATCCCACATAAAAAAGATATTCCTGCCTGCCATCAAACTTTTCCAGCTCCAGCCCCTCTGCCCACCTGGCTCGCTCCTCTCCTGCCAGCTTATAGGGATTGCCATAAAGATAAATTGCCTTGAAAAAATCCCCCACATTCTTGGGAACCATCCCCTCGTTGACCAGCTCTGCTCTGCCGGCAATAAAAGCATTGAGCAGGTCAGATTTAAATTTGGGAAAAACGCAGTGTTCAACACAATTAGCACAGCTGGCGCAGGAGAAGAGAATTTCAGCTAATCGCCGGGAAGCTTCCAGCTCCCCATTTATCCAGGCACGAAGAAGCCACATCCTTCCTCCCGGAGAAAAGGTCTCAAACCGGTATCTTAAATAAGAAGGACAGTTCAAATCCTGATACCCGCTGGGGAACTTACAATACCCACAACGAAAACACCGATGTAAAATCTCCTGATACTCCATCTTAAATCTCCCAATTGCCTGGATTCATTATTCCTTTAGGGTCAAGAAGCTGGCGAATCCTCCTCATCAGCTCAAATGCGTTTGGCTCCATTTTTTTCAGGATTTGCTTTTGGGCTGGCTCCTCTGCTTTCCAGGGAATTCCTCCCAGCTCCAGCACCCCTTTATTGGTCTCTTCAAGTGCCCTCTGAGCCCGTTTAATATCCTCGGGGTCTGCCCGGTTAAAAGCATAAGCAAAAAAGAACATCATACAGTGCCCCAAGCCAATAATCCTTGCTCCTAAAGAATAAGCTACTTCAAGGCTTTCTCCAATCTCCTCTCCCAGCCGGCAGGCTTGAGGAAAAAGCTCCACCGGCATAATTGCTCCCACATATTCAAACCCTCCGCCCTTTTTTACATCAGCAAATCTTGCCAGCTGAGATTGAGGAGCTTCCATAAATCTGGCTTTCATATCTGCTCCTAGAGGCATAAATCCCGCGATTTTTTTCTCAATAAATTCCCGGACCGATTCACGAATTAAATCCCGCTTTAAAATCAGCTCTTTTTTGCTCTCTGCACTCCAGACAACACTGACCAGCTGAAATCCTGCGACCCAATCCGGCTTGGGAGAAATAGAAGCAAGCACATCCTCTGCAAGTGCAGTGTGGGTAATTTTGAGAATAGCCTCCTTTGCTATCTCCAGGTCCTCGGTAATAAATACCGCCACATCATTAAACTGCCTTGCCGGGTAAAGCCTGAGTGCCAGTTTGGTGATGATGCCAGTGGTTCCCAGCCATCCCAGAAATAATCCGCACAGGTCCGGAAGCGGAGAGCGGGAAAACCAATAGGGAGAGGTTGAACAGGAGCCCAGCAGAACCACTTCTCCGGTGGGCAGAACCACCTCCAGCCCGTTTAACATCTCAGAATGAAATCCGCCCAGAGCAGAAAGATGCCCGGAGCCGTGAATGCAGACATTTCCGGCAATAGTGGCAATGGGCGGAGAATCAGGAACAGAATGCTTTAAAGAAGGATGGTGCTTTTTTAGATAGGACTGAAGCATCCCCTGAGAAACTCCTGCTTCTACCAGGGCATATCTGGATTTTTCATTCACCTCAATAATTCGGTTCATCCGCTTCATATCCAGGAGGATTCCG
>CAZKMM010000186.1:0-3212 GCA_964553915.1 uncultured bacterium | reverse complement strand
TTCCAGCTGATCACCTCAAAATATAAAGGAAGGCTATTGGGTATCTGGTCCTGCTCTACCACCAGAGGGATATGCTTTATCTTGCCTTTTTTGCTGACCCGGGCAGTCTCATAGCGAATTCTAACTACTAGCCCGCTTTTTTTATCTATGCACAGCTCGATTGCCTCCACATCTCCGGGACCAAAAATCACCTTCTGAAGATGAAGCCCGCCGGTATAAAACAGCCGATTCCACACCTTCCAGAAGCCCCTGCCCGTATCTTTCTCATAAGCCCAGACAATATGATAGGCAATCAAAATATGACCATCCTCCTCTGCCATCCGGTAAAAAATCGCCTCTGGCTCCGGCTTGATTCCTTCTCCCTGAACTATTACCGGACAATACCTCTCTGCCAGCTCCTGATTCTCCATTGTCTTTACTGCCTTCCCTTCATACCTCCAGACATAGCCAGAGCTCAACAGCCCAATTATTACTACTAACCACTTCCCATTATTTAAGATGCGTTTTTTCCCTCCAGCAATACCCAATTCACCCTCCTTTTCTCAAAACTCACCAGTTTTTTTATCCCAAGCTCCTTTAATAATTTTATCGCAGGATTTATCCCTGCCCCCAATTGCTCCGGCTGATGAGCATCTGTGCCCAAATAAATCAGCTCCCCACCCAGCTCCTGATAAAAAGAAAGAAGTGAAGGCTCCGGATAAGGACGAGCAGGAAACTCCCGAAAGCCAGATAAATTCACCTCTAAAGCCATCTGACGCTTAATCATCCCCTCAAATATCCTCCGCAAAACCCCGTAAAACCTCTGCCATTGCCAGTCCGGATAATAATTCAACCCGTAGCGGTTGACCAAATCCAGATGAGCTATCCCATCAAACAGCCCGCTCCGGGTCGCATCCAGAACCAGCTCAAAATAATGCTCATAGCACTCTTTGGGGGAGCGGGTGGAGAAAAAATCCCGGGCTGGCTCCGGCTCGCTCACCGTAAAAGAACCATCTTCAACCAGATGAACCGCGCCAATCACATAATCATAATCCTTATCTTTTAAAAATTCCTGAATCTCCTTTCTGATTCCCGGAAGATAGGTCACCTCTACCCCCATCCGGATTTTCAGCTCAGGAAAATCCCTTCTCGCCCGCTCAATCTCCTCTAAATACTGCTCATAATTATGAAGCCCGAAATGGGGGTCAAGCGGATATAAATCCAGATGCTCTAAAAAGCCAATTTCTACCAAGCCCAGCTCAAGCGCCCTCTGGCAGAATTCCTCAATCCTGCCCTCTCCATCATGACTGTTATGACTGTGAAGATGCAGGTCAATCATCTTCCAAAACCGCGATAATATCTACTGCGAAGAGAATATGGACGGGGCGCCGGATGAGTTCGCTTCCGCCTCCAGAGCCACAAATACCCGACCACAAACCCGCCAATATGAGCCCAGTAAGCCACTCCTCCTCCGCCCATCGCAGTGCTGGGAATTGCCGCGACCACCTGAAAGAAAAACCAGAGTGCTATCATCACGCCAGCAGGAAGGGTAAGCGTGGTAATAAAGAAAAAGACCGGAACCAGAACATAAACCCGTGCCCAGGGGAAAAGCACCAGATATGCTCCCAGCACCCCGCTGATGGCTCCGCTTGCTCCCACCGTGGGAATTTGCGAGCCAGGATTAAAAATCAAATGGGCAAAAGCCGCACCCAAACCGCAGAGCAGATAAAAAATCAAAAAGCGAAAATGCCCCAGATAATCCTCAACATTATTCCCGAAAATCCAGAGGTAGAGCATATTTCCTGCCAGATGAAAAAATCCTCCGTGCATAAACATACTGGTGAAAATGGATAAATAAGGAGAAATCGGAGAGGGGGAGCCAGGCAAACTCCCAAAATAGCGAAAATGCCGGCTGATAAAATCCGCAAAGGAAAGGTCCACCCCGTGCCAGACCTCATAGGGAATCATTCCCAGCTCAAATACCGCCTTCTGATATACTAAAGGTCCCTGAAGCCGGAATAAAATCCAGACCAGAACATTTATCGCAATTAAACTTACTGTGACAATTGGCGGTTTTTCTGTGGGATTCTCATCCCGATAGGGAATCATAAAATTTCCTCCAGAGCCTGCTCTATCACCCCTTCCTCCACCGGCACAGTCCAGCTTCCCTGAGACCGTTTGACTCTCCCTATCTCTCTCAGCAAAACCATCTCTATTTTTCCTGCCCGAACTTTTTTATCCTTATAAAGATAATTCATAAATTGCTCTTTGCCAGAGCGGGTTTTTAATTTTTTTGCCAGCAAGCCAGAGACCCGGGAAGGAAAGCCCAGCTGAAAAAGAAGCTGATTCTGTCTTTTCAGCTCAGCTTCCGGAAAATATCCCAAAAGATTTGAAATCCTTGCCTCCACCCGCATTCCCAGACTAACCGCAATCCCATGAAGAAGTTTATAACCGCTCAAAGCCTCCAGCCCGTGCCCGATGGTATGAGCGTAATTTAAAATCTTCCTCTCCCCGCTGATTTCCCGCTCATCCTTCTCCACCACCCGAACCTTTACCCGAAC
The DNA here is from genome assembly GCA_964553915.1 of uncultured bacterium. Lineage (GTDB taxonomy): Bacteria > RBG-13-61-14 > RBG-13-61-14 > RBG-13-61-14 > DRUE01 > CAZKMM01. Next base: position 672 of record CAZKMM010000186.1, on the reverse strand, counting down.
CGCCCGCCAGATAATCTCCTCCAGCTCAGATAAAGATAATCTTAAAACCCGCTTCCAGTTTCTTTCCAGCAGAGCAAAAAGCTCTTTATCTTTAATCAGCCCTGCCTTTACCACCTCTGCCAGACCATTCTTAAATTGAAGCCGGGGAAGAGTCCTCAAAACCTCTAAATCCATATAAACCGCACTCGCCTGCCAGAAAGCCCCCACCAGATTCTTTCCATAAGCCAAGTCTATCCCCACCTTTCCGCCTATGCTCGCATCCACCATCCCCAGTAAAGTGGTGGGAACCGCCACCCAGGGTATTCCCCGCATATAAACCGCACTGACAAATCCTGCCAGGTCCGAAACCACTCCACCACCCAGAGCAATCACCAGACTGTCCCGACCAATCCCTGCCCGGAGCATCCGGATAATCAGCTGTTCCCAGATTTTTCGGTTCTTGTTCTCCTCACCCGCAGGAAAATCAAAAAGATGAACCCCAAGCCGGTTTTTCCGCAAAAGAGAAAAAAGCTCTCCACCGTAAAGCTTCATTACCGGACAATCAGAGATAATCACATAATTATGAGCCGGGAAGTTCTTTTTCAGCTCCTCCGCCAGCCGGGGAAAAATCCCGGCTCCCAGTATCAGAGGGTAAGACCGACCCTCTCCCAGCTTGATTCTCGCCCGCTTCAT
>CAZKMM010000185.1:0-3281 GCA_964553915.1 uncultured bacterium | reverse complement strand
CTCCTGAATTTATTTCTTGGAAGCTCCAATGGTTCAAAAATTGAACCAGATAGTCCAAATTTTAAACCAGTGAATTTAGGAATTTTTGGAGAACCTGTTGAAAATTCAGGGAAAAATAAATCGGGTATGAAAATTTTGCTGGTTTAAATTTTGAACCCCGGAGTTTAAAAAATGAACCATTCTTTTATTCAGGCAAAACCGCGGGGTAAAAGGCTCTGGGAACAACCGCCTGATTTTCATCAGAAAAATTCCCTTTGTGATAAATTTTTCCTTTTTGCCCAAAAATTTTTTTGCTGGTTTGAAAATCTAACCACCAAAAAGCTTTGGGTAAAAAATATCTTAACCGCCGGGGTTTTCAATTCCGAAAAATTTGGGTAAGATAGGATTGATGAGAGAGTATGATGTTATTGTGGTAGGTGGGGGAGTGAACGGCACCGGAATTGCCCGGGACTTGGCGATTCGGGGCTTGCGGGTCTGCCTGATTGAGAAGAAGGACCTGGCAAATGGAGCGAGCGGAGCCAATTCCGGAATGATTCACGGCGGGCTTCGCTATCTGCTTTATGATATAGATACCACCCGTCATTCCTGCCTGGATTCTGGCTATATTCAGAAAATCGCCCCGCATCTTTTATTCAGAATTCCCTTTATTATGCCGATTCGCCATAAAATAACTGTTCCCTTTTTTGAGACCTATTTTGAGGTTTATGACAAATATGCGGTTTTAAAGAACGGAATGCCCCATACCCTTTTGAAAAAAGAGGAGATTCAGCACCTTATTCCCAATATTGCAGATGATGTGCTTTATGCGGTGACTATGGATGAGTGGGGCATAGACCCGCAGAGGCTTTGTGTGGCTAATGCCCTTTCTGCTGTTGAATACGGGGCAGAGATTCTGCTTTACACCGAGCTGATTGATTATTTGAAAGATGCTCAGGGGAATATCATTGGAGTGAGGGTCAGAGACCAGCAGGGGGAAAGGGATTTAAAAGCCCGCCTGGTAATGCAGGCAACCGGTCCCTGGATTATGCAAACCAGCAAAAGAGCCGGAGTGCAGGTGAAGATTCGTCCGGGCAAAGGGGTGCATATCACCTTTGACCGAAGGCTTCTAAATTACAGCTTGATTCTCACGATGATTGACGGCAGAGCCAGTTTTATTATGCCTCATCAAAATACCACCATTCTTGGCACCACTGATGACGATTATTATGGAGACCTTGATGACCTGCGGGTAAATGAAGATGAGATTGAGTACCTGCTTCAAGGAGCAGAGCGGTATTTGCCGGGAATTCGGCAGGCACGGATGATTCGTGCCTGGGTGGGAATTCGTCCTACCTTATATCAATGGGGGAAGAATGAGGATGTTTTAAGCCGGGACCATAAGGTCTTTGACCATAAGCAAGAAGATGGGGTTAAGGGAATTATCTCCATTGCCGGGGGGAAGCTGGCGAGCTATCGGCTGATGAGTGAGGAGGCTTCGGATTTAATCTGCCAGAAGCTGGGAATAGATGCCCGATGTCAGACTCATTTGATTCCTCTGCCCGGAGGAGAAAAAGAGGTTAATCCCAAGGAGCTGGCAGAGAGGTATAAGGTTCCTGCTTATGCGGTTCATCGGATGATTTACCGGCACGGAGCCAGGAGTGAGGAGATTTTGGAGCTTACCAGGGAGCGAGCGGAGTTAAAAGAGATGGTCTGCTTTTGCGAGCCAGTGCTTGCCTGCGAGCTGGTTTATTGCATTAAAAAGGAATGGGCAAGGAGCCTGACCCAGCTGAGAAACCGCACCCGGCTGGGAACCGGACCCTGTCAGGGGATGAGGTGTGCCCTTAAAGCCTGTGCAATTTTAGCTCGGGAGCTGGATTTATCTGCCCGGGAAGCAGAGGAGGAGCTGGTGAATTTTCTTGAAAGACGCTGGCGGGGAAACCGCCCGGTTCTGGAGGGAAAGACCCTGGAGCAGGAAGAACTAAATCAGGCAGGGTATTTTCTGGTGGGAAATCTCCACCGACTTTTGGCAGGAAAATGAAGCGTCTGGAGACAGATATTCTGGTAATCGGTTCCGGCATAGCTGGAATTTGCGCCAGCCTGAGTGCTAACCAAAAGGGAAAAGAGGTTTTGGTTTTAGCCCGGGATGGCGGTGCCAGTGCAATCAGCTCTGGAGCACTGGATTTGGCAGATGACCCGCTGGCAATTCCGGGCAAGCCTGAGCAGTGGGAATTAAATATTGAACGGAATCTGGAGGAGATTTTAGCACGAAAGCCCAGCCATCCCTATCAGCTGATTTCCGGCGATGCCCAAGGATTGATTAAGGATTTTGAGGAGTCGCTGAAGCTGGTATTTAAAGAGAATGGATTTCTCCGGGGAGATTCCCGGAAAAATAAGCTGGTTTTTAATCAGCTGGGAACTTTTAAGCCCACTGCTTATTTTCAAACTTATCTGCTCAGCCTGGATGACTTAAAGGGAAAAAGTCTGGTTTTAGCAGTAGGATTTAAGAATTTAGCTGGCTTTGACCTTGATTTTTTCTGCAAAAATTTTCTTTACTGGACTGAAAGGCTGGGGGTAAAAATAAAGCTGGAAATTCTAGAAATAGATTTAGGAAGAAGCAAAACCTTTAATAGCCTTGAATTATCTCGCTGGCTGGAAGAGAATTCTGAGCCGGTAAAAGAAAAAATAGCAGGTGCTCTAAGTTCAAAACCAGCAGATTTAGTGATTTTCCCTTCGGTTTTTCCTCTGGAAAAGAGAGCGGAGATTTTAGAGGAGATAAAAAGAGAAACCGGAGCAGAGGTTCGGGAGCTTCTGGCTTTACCTCCCTCGGTGCCAGGAAGGAGGCTGGGGAGGTTTTTAGAGAAGCGGTTGAAAGAAGAAGGGATAGAGAAGATTAAAGCCCGAGCCATCAGTTATAAGGCGGAGAATAAGAAATTGCTCTCTATTCTGGCAAGAGCGGGCAACCAGGAGCTGGAGATTTGTTTTGATAAGCTTGTTCTGGCTACAGGCGGGTTTCTTTCCGGAGGAATATACAAGCAGGAAGATTTTAGAGAGGGGATACTGGGCTTAAAAGTATTTTTGGGGGCAAAGCCTTTGAAAAGGGTTTTTACCGAAAAGTTAACCGGGCTTCATATCACAGAGCCTCATCCGGTTTTTGGGGTAGGGCTTGGGGCAAATTCCCGGCTTCAGGCAATTGATGAGCAGGGAAGGGTGGTTTTTGAAAATCTTTATCTGGCAGGCTCCATCCTCACCGGTGCCAATTATATTTTTGATGGCACGGGCGGAGGAGTGGCTTTGATAACCGG
>CAZKMM010000184.1:0-3297 GCA_964553915.1 uncultured bacterium | reverse complement strand
TCTTTTCATAATGCTCTCCTTACTCAAAGTGAAAGATAAAACTCATCATTACCATATGCTGGTCTATATCTCCTTTCTCCTCAGAAATCAGCTCGGTATGGTCTGCACTGGCAACGCTGTTCAAAAGCACATCTCTTCCCCAGCGGTAATAATAGGTGAGGTCAAAAACCAGCCATTTGTAAACAAATCCGCTTCCGATGGTTATGCCCCAGAAATCATCTGGATGTTTTCTTGCTGGCTGTTGGTCATAAAAGAACCCTGCCCGAATTGGAACCACATAGCGAGGTCGGATAAAAAGATATTCTCCCCCGGCACGGAAAGTTAAAGTGGGGTCAACATCATCTATTCCCTTTTTTAAGCCGGTGACCGGGCTGTATTTGGTATCATTTGCCAGCTCATAATAATACTCATCCCATCTTACTTGAGTGAGGTCTGCGGTAAAGCTCAGAGCATCAGAATAGCGATAGCCCACCCCAATTCCCTGAGAAGAAGGAAAATAAATTGCCTCATTATATTCCTCTTTCACCTGAGCAGAAAAATTTAAACTCGGGTCTGTATTTGAGCTCTGGGTCTGTTCCGCGGAATAGGTTCTCTTCACCCGCATTTTGAACCCGCTTCTGAACACCACTCCTAAAGTCCACCTTCCAGTTAAATCCCAGAGAATCCCGATATTAAAATTCTCTCCTTCCATCCGAATTCTCTGAAGGGAAGAAAATTTCCAGTGAAGGTCTTTTTGTCCGGATTTTGTTGGATTAGGTCCACCCAAAATCGCAGGGTCAATCAGCTCATCCAGGCAGGAAGGGTCATCTATATATTCTCCCGCGGTGCAGGCAGGGTCGCCATCCTGGGAGCAGGTGCAGTTCCCATCAACATCCCACCAGAGCCCGGATTCCTGAAACAGCTCTCCATCGCCCTGCTCCTCATATTCCTGTAAATATCTCTTATCTTTATCCAGCCAGCCATCCCGCCAGAAGTTAAAAGTAAATCCCAGGCTGAATTCCGGGGTAATCTGAATTGCAAATGCCGGGGCAATTGCCCCTACCTCCCCCCGCTGATAGTTTTCCCAAGCCAGATCCAGACCTGTCTTCATCCCGGTAAGGGAAATAACATCATACCGAGTAACACCAGCACCGGTTCCTCCAACCATCCAGGTGCCAGCAAGGTCGCTGACTCCACTGCCTTTATCCTGCCTTTCTGCCCGGGCATAAAAATCATAAAGTCTCTGGTAATTAAATGAGAAAATCATATTTGTTCCTTTGACCGTGAACGGATAAGAAACGCTCAGGTAATTTACATCATAAAAATCCACATTATCTTCCTCTATCTGGCGGGCATCGTAAGTATAAACCATTGTTGCTTCCGGAAGCTCTAATTGAATTAAAGCACCGGGATTCCAGCTGGCTGAAGTGGCATCATCTGCCACGGCAATAAAAGCTCCCCCTACCCCCATTGCCCGGGCACCACTCCCTACCGGAGAAGGAGGCGAAGCAATGAAAAGGTAAGGATTAATTGTTCCATCCTGAGCAAACAAATAAAAAGAAAAAAAGAAAAAAAACAAAAAAACAATTGAATTCTGCCTAAAATGGCTCATAACTTTCTCCTTTTAAAAATTATCATTATTTTTGGAGCCCTGCAAACAAAGTTTACCTGGTTATGACATTTTCTTGCGTCAGTGTCAAATTTATTTTACTCAAAGGCTTGACCAGACTGGTGCGCTGATAAACCGACTCAATTCTTCCCAAGCCGAGCTTCTCAGTCGCGGTGCCCAGTTTGATGCCAGATTCCGGGTCTATCATCTCCAGTTCCTTAAAGAAAATCACCCTCATTCCCGGCTTGAGCTTCTGCTTCTTTCCCAAATCTATGACCAGATTTTTTCCCTGAGCTTCCAAAATTCTTCCCTCAATTAAAGGAAAATCCTCCCGAAGCCGGATGGAAAGCCCCCGGGTTAAGTATTTAAGGGCATCCAGACCTTTATCTTGGTCAAAAGCATCCTTCTCTGTGAGAATCTCGCCGGTTTCCACATCTACCAGCTCCGCATATATTTCTATGGAATCGGGCGCCTCCCGGATAAATCCCATAATCATCCCTTCCGCCTGAGTAAGTTTGCCCACTTTCAGGGTATAAGCAGGATTAACCAGCTCCTCCGCACTGAGCCGAAGCTCCCGGACTATCTCTTCAACCCTGGTGCGGTCAACAAATTTAAATCTTCCCTGCTCAACAATTGCGCTCACCAGATTGTCATAAGCTACCGGACTGATTTCCTGCACCTCGCCCATCAGGTAAAAAGGAAGCATACTCACCACCATCCGCTCATCAATCCGATGCACTGTGGGAATAACTCGCAAAATCTTGATGCTCATCTCCGCGATGTTATCCCGAATATCCACTGCCCTGAACACAATTCGGTTCTCACCCGGTTTGAGCCTCAAAATATAATTGAAAAATAAATTCTTCTGCTCTCCTCTTAACAAATTCTTGCCGTTGATAGAAAAGGACTTTAGCCCGCTCTGGTCAGAAACCAGCCCTTCTAGATAAATTTCCGGGAAATATACAGTCTTTTGTCCTTTAAATCCTCTGAGTTTTATCTGAGGAGGCTCCCGGTCTAAATACTGTTGATACCGCTCTTTTAAATTCCAGAACAGCTCAGTAAAAGCAACCTGTGCTTGAGCCCGGGCAGCTTTTTCCTCAAAGCACAGGAAGGGAGTTTCCTTATGCCGGGGATAAACCTGCCAGTCGCCTAAAAGGCTTGCTTCTTTATAAATCGGCTCTGCTTTCGCCCCTTTGGTCTTTTCAATTAAATGCACCACTCCTTTGGTCTGATTTCCTGCCAGGTCTTCTGCCTGAAACCAGAGCTTGTATTCCGGTGCCACCTGAAGCCGAATTTGAAATGAGCTTTTTTGCTCAAGGGGAACTTTTCTTTTGTTTAAAGTTAAACTTTTTATTCCGGATTCATCTATTGCTCTTCCTATTACCTCAACTTCTCCCGGCGCTACCAGCCTTATATCCTGAAAACTTATCTGCGGACCAGCCCGGTCAACAAAAATAGTCCAATCCCTTCTCTGCTCCTTGCCGGTCAGGTCAACTGCCCGAATGGTCAAACGATTCCAGCCTGGTTTTAAACGGATTTTTTCCCGGAACAAAATCTCCTTCTCTGCCAGCGGAATTACCACAGGCTGGTCATCTATCCAGATTTCCTTGACAAAATAATCATCTTGGGCTCTGCCGGAAACCTCTATCTCGGTCTGGTTAACATAGGCGTGCTCTTTAGGACTAAAAATTTCCACTTTAGGTGGAAGC
>CAZKMM010000183.1:0-3311 GCA_964553915.1 uncultured bacterium | reverse complement strand
GACGGGGCTGGTATCGCTGTCCAGCGTAGCATTAGCAGAATCTGGCTGTTGGATAATTGTCCAGGAATAAAGCAACGGGTCATTATCCGGGTCATAACTGGCAGTGCCATCCAAGGTGGTATGACCGAGAGCCAGGTCAACCATAATGGTATCTCCGGCTTCTGCGACTGGAGGATTATTATCTGAGGTGATAATTGCTTCTACCTGCACCGGCTCCGAGACGGTAAAGCCATCAGAAACCACCAGCTGGAATAAATAATTTCCGGGCAAATTTGGGATAAAAGAAGGAGAACAATTAGTGCTTCCAGGAGAAAGAGAGACCGTGGCTCCGGAAAGCTGAGACCATTGATAGGTGATGGCATCTCCATCCGGGTCATAACTGGGAGAGCCATCAAGAATCATATTCTGGTCAACCATTCCATAAATTATCCTTTCAGCTACCTGTGCAAATGGTGGTTGATTTTTCACGCTTATTCTAACTGTGTCAGAAGAACTCAACTCTCCGTCTGAAACTTCCAGCTTAAATAAATAATCTCCTAAATAATCATCTCGGGCTTGAAAGCTGACCACCTCTGCAGTAGAGGAAGGCTGAAGAGAAACCGCCGGACCTTCCAGCTGAGTCCAGATAAAACTGAGTGGGTCATAATTCGGGTCTGAGCTCTGACTGGCATCCAGAATAAAGGAATCTCCTCTTTTTCCCTCAGTGGGACTTGCTACTATTACCGCTTGAGGCGGAGGAGGAGTATTGGGAAGCGGTGTTCCTTTAATCTGAAATAAATGATTAAAGGTTATCCACTCCGTTCCCGGATTCCTTAGAGAAATCGGGTGATAGCCGGGATGAGCATAATAAAAAACATTGACCTTGACCCTCAAGATAATTTGATTATTCACAGAATTAAAGCTTTTTTCCCAGATTTCAATCTCTCCTTCTGGAAAAACTACTTCGGTGTTTTCATTTAAATTGTAGCCAGAAATAGTCAGAGTAAGACCGGGATTGCGAGGGCGAGAGGTGCTGGGAGTAATGGAATAAACAAAGGGCTGAGAAGGATGATACATAAAAGAATTCAACAATCGGAAGAAAAGCCCGGAATTTGTTGGATCAGAACCGGGAAACATAATCGATCGGTCAAAATGTTCAATTCCAAAAGAGGAATAAATTACTCCATAGTGAGAATCCGGGCTATATTGAATCATAACTGGATTATTCCAAAGATTTTTAAAAATCACCTGGGCAGAAGAAACCGGGGTTAGAGCAACATTGCGGGGATGGAGCGGATAATAATTAATTTTCCTCATCTTCCGGTTGCTAATTCCTGAACTAGCTGGATGGTCAGTGCCGAAGACATAATGAACCGAGTAATGATTATCCTGCCAGTCCTTGATTCCTAAATAATTTTGGGCAAACCTCCTGGCTGATTCAGTAGGATTTACCAAAAGATAAGCACTGGAAAGAAATAATTTCCCGCCAGCTTCTAGATATTTTTCTAAAAGAGAAATTTCTTCATCATTTAAAGGGAGCTGAGCAATCCCACAGAGCCAAACAACTGCCTGATGATTGAGGAGAAAATCCAGGCTGGGAATCCCCTGAGAGGCGGTCTCCCAGACCTGAAAGCTATAGCCATTCTGAATCAACCAGTCAATCACTAAATCCTGAGCTTTTCTTCCCTCATCATCATCTACCAGTAAAATCTCAGGTTTTCCTAAGCTTATCTTTAAGCTTTTCAGCCGGGAAAAACTCCCGCTGTTGCCCTCAAAGGATAAAACCATTTTGGCAGGAATTTCCAGAGCGGAAAAATCCTTTATCCGAAAATAAACCGGTTCACTCCAGATACTCTCTCCAGTTGCTAAATCAGGTAAGTTAATAGTTGAGCCATTTTCAATCTCCAGAAAATCGCTGGTGGTGGAAAAGATAATTCTTGGCTGGAGCAAATCCGTGCCGGTATTAAACAGTTTTATCCTGAAGCCGAGCCTCTCCCCGGCTTCGGGATATGGGTCAGAATCGCTTTCTAAAGTAGGCTCAAATTTATACTCCCGGAGCCAGAGCTGGGGCGAAGAAAAATTGGTCTGATATTGATTATGCTGGATACTGAGTTCAGCAGAGGTGGTGGTTTCGTCTAAAACTTCAATTTTCACTCCACTGGGAAAGCAATTATAACCGAAACTGAAAGGCAGGCTGGTGGTGGAGAAAACTTCTCCTACTTGCCAGGCATCATAGGTATCTCCCCAATCCAGTCCCTGTTCCAGCTCAAAAAGACCATCCGCCTGCTCCAGCATTACTTGAGGATGAAGATATTTACTGGAAGTAGTGCAGTTATTATTGACCTGGGCAGTCCAAATATTTTGCCTGGCACTCTTTTCATCTATATGCCAGATAAATACCCCTTCTGAAGGTAATTTTTCATCAAAGCCCTGCTTTTTCCGGTAGGAAATTAAAAAATATTCGCCTGGGTCAGAGCCAAAAGGCACCTTAATTGCTACAGGCATCTGCTTAAGTGAAGGTAGAGTAATAATAGTATCTCCCACTGCTGGCAAGGGTTCAACCCAGCCCAAAAATAGTTTATGAAAGACGCACGGCTCAACCGGCTGGTCCGGAGAGTTCCCGTCTCCACCAAAATCTCCATAACTCATTAATCCATAGGTGCCAATGCTACGCTTTTTTACTTCCCAGCTATAAAGGTCTATCATTCCCAGAAGATGTCCATATTCGTGAACCGCAGGACCTAGCTTAAGAATCTTAGACGGGTCCGAACTGGATAATTCCGGAAGAATCGCAAAATATTCAATCTTTACTCCATCATAAAATCTAGGCTGAGCCCCGCCAATGCTTAATGTGCTTACAGTGGTCCAAATATCTGTTTTATCTCTAGTTTTTTCAGCCCCAAGCCCTTGATGAATTACAATTAAAGAATCTACCCAGCCATCACCATTATTGTCATATCGGCTGAAATCAACCCCCTGCTTTTCTGCCAAATCTATTGCTTCTTCCACCAAGCCAGAAATGTTGCCCGGATAATTGAGCGCTTCCTGACCAAAGCCCCCTCCGTAAAAATCATGAGTATGACTTGCCTGCAACCAGCCAACAACTTCTCCTTCCAGATTCAGCTTTCCGTAAGAAACCTCTTGATAATAATTCCGGAAGGTGTTTCCTTGCTCACTGAAAAAGAAGTGATAAAAATCATCTGGAGTAAAAGTTGGCTGGGTATCTGAGAAATTAACCAGAAGCACCAGAACCTGATTGATTCCCTCACTGGGAGCCGGGGAAAATTCCCCAGCTATAAATCGCTCTTTTGAATTTTCATTATTATCTTCAT
>CAZKMM010000182.1:0-3323 GCA_964553915.1 uncultured bacterium | reverse complement strand
GGAATGAAGTTTTTGAGTATTTCTGCCCGGGCAGAGATAATTCTTTCCTGTCCTTTTTTGCTGGTGAAATCTAAAAATCAAATTTATCTTACCGCCCGCACCACCTTGGAGCAGGTAATTTTTCAGGGACTGAATGCGGTGGTGAGTTATGATGGAGCTCTGGTGGCTTTCCAGAACCTGGAAAAGGAAGTCCAGCTCTGGCGAACCCGGGATTTAATTGGGAGCTTAAAAGGGGAAAAACCTGCTCATCCCCTCTGGAAGGAAAAAACCGCTCCGGTGAAATTTTTTAATATCTCCTTTGATAACCAGACCCTTTTTATTCAGGGCGAAACCGAGCAGGGAATAACCCAAATGGAATTGATTGACCTGGTCAAGCTGAAAAGAATCTGGGAAAAAGGCTGGTCTTTGCCTCCAGAGAAATTATTTATTGGAGAGGAGAATCAGGTTCTTGTGCTTCAGCAGGGGGCAAATATTCTGGAATATTACCAGCTTCGCTAGATTATTTTTCCGGGTTGACCAGAGCTGGTGAAGGTTCGGAAAATTTCCAGTTATCAAATTTGGTTTTAAACTCGTCCATCCATTTTTTCAATTCATCATCCAGTTCCAGGTTTAAAGGACGGTTGATTTGATAATGATAAATAAAACTCTGGCTCAACTGCCGGAGGCTGCGGATGGCAAACCAGAGGGGAATTGCCGGATGGTCTTTGGGAAAGTTATGCTTTTTGGGTGAATACCATTCCTCCCGGACCAGAATCGGTCCGATTTTCTGCCCAGCCCATCTTCGGAAACGGTTCCGATAGCCGAGATAAAGCCGTTCATTATTATTTTCTTTTGCCTCCTGAAGTTTTTGATGCCAGCGGAAGAGACCGTTCCTCAGCTCCACAATCATATTATAGGTCTCAATCATCCCCTCCGGAGAGAGCTGATGCTTTACTATCTCTTTAGCCTCTTCCTCCAGAGGAGGCTTTTCTGCCCTGGGATTTTCCGGAGGTGAGGTAATATCATCACAGCCCAGTCCGAAAATAAGTCCAAGAAAAACCAGCAAACCAATTTTTTTCCTCATTTTTCCTTCTCCTTGGGATAAAAGACTTTTACTAAATAAAGCCCACCTGCCGGAGCAGTGGGACCTGCCATTCTCCGGTCCTGAGCTTCCAGAATTTGTTTGATACCTTCCGGGGGAATTTTCCCCCTCCCTGCTAAAATCAAAGTTCCGACAATATTTCTTGCCATTTGTTTCAAAAAGGAGCGGGCTTCTATTTCTATACAGATATAATTATTCTCGCCATTGTAAATGTCAATTCTTTTCACCTCACGCACCGGGTCCTTTTCCAGCTGGTCCCGAGAACGAGCCTGAAAAGAGGAAAAATTATGGGTGCCAATTAAATATTTAGCTCCTTTTCGCATTGCCTCTAAATCTATTTTTTCAGCAATATGCCAGCAATATTTATGACCAAATGCCCGGCGGACCCGGTGATTATAGATTATATACCGGTAAATTTTTCCCTCTGCCCAGAACCGGGCATTGAATTTATAATCCACCTCCTCACAGCTCAGCACCGCAATGTCCCGGGGAAGAAGGGCATTAAGCGCCCGGAGAAATACCTCTGGAGAATGTCGGGATTCGGTGCGGAAATTGATTACCTGACCAAGGGCATGCACCCCGGCATCAGTCCTGCTCGCGGCAATGGTGCGAATCCGCTCGCCAGTAAGACGGGCAAGTGCCTCCTCAAACACCCCCTGAACCGTCCTTACCCCTACCTGATACTGCCAGCCGTGAAACCGGGAGCCATCATATTCCAAAACCAATTTCAGGTTTCGCTTCAAAGCTCAGCTTTGCCTCCAGAGTTAATATTCAATTAAAAGTCCAGCAGAATATCCCACCCCGCTTAAATCCAGACCATCTCCGCTTTCCAGCCAGCACCAGCGAACCTCCAGGTGCAAAAAGACATTCTCAATCCCGAACTCATCCTGAAGAGTGAACCTGGTGGTGGGGTCAATTCGGTCTAAAAGGATAGAAAGCCCGGCACCTGCGTGCCAGCCAGATTTATCTCCCTCAACATCTTTTTCCTCATACTTATGCTCTTTATAATACCACCAGTCCCCGCCCACGCTCACGCTGGGAACCAGAAGCTGTTCCTCTAAAAAATCAAATCGGTAATTTAGCTCTAATTGAATTGGCACCAGAATCAGCCTGAGTTTTTCTCCGCTGGTTTCTCCGGTTAATTCTCCTCTGGCATAACCCAGCTTCTGGGCATAACCGATATTGAGATTGATTCCCAGATTCCGAATTGGATACCCCCCAAAACTGATTCCGAAGGGCTCAAAATATTCCCGACCATAAATCTCCTTAAAAGCATCTTCCTGCTGAAAATAATAAAATTGATACCAGAGCTGAGAGGAAAAGTTGGATTTAGGCTCCTTTTTTTCCCTTTTTTCTTGGGCACCTGCCCAGAGGGGAAAAAGCATCAGCCCCGCAATAAAGAGGATTTTCGCTCGGTTCATCTTTTTCTCCTTTGAATAATTTTTAAAACCACCAGCAGGACCAGAGGAATTAAAAGCAGACCTGCTGGAGCAGGATTACTCTTTACCTCGGGCAAAAGACTTCCCAGACAATCAAACCCGCCTGCCTCTCCTTCCATTTCGGTTAAGGTAATGGTTTCCTGAGGAATGGTGCTTTTTCGCTTACTCAAAGAATTCAGCCCGGAGGTATCCTCAGTGAGAATCTGAACATAATATCTTTCTCCATTGGTCAAGCCGGTGATTTTCAGCTCATAATCTTTTCCTGGCTCCGGATGATTGATAATGAGGGGAGAAGCAGGATTGCCATCTCCACCGGTATCATCTAAAAGCTCGGGCTGGTCTAAGGGAGCAGAGCTGTTGGTGCCATAATAAATGATATATCTGGCAATATCTTGTGCGGACTGGCTTTTAAATTTAATAAAAATCTTCTCATCTCCGAATTTTAAAGAGAAATCCTGTGCCAGAGGAGGCAGATTGATGCTTATTTTGGTCGCGGTCCTTGCCTGATGATAGGGAGAAGAATAGGCATCCCGGACAAAAATTCCTAAAATAAATTCTCCCTCTCCCACCCTGGAGCTGGTGATGGTGATGGTGGTCGGGCTGGTGGTAATTTCTCCCTGAGCAATGGTTTTTTCGCACTCGCCCGGCGAGATGGCAAACCGGGCGCAGGTGCTGATGGTGTAATATTTTCCGGTATCGGTTTCAAAGCTGATTTTGAATTGCTCCTGCTCAACCTTGGTGCCCGGGTCCAGGGTGAGGTTATAAATTCCGGGATTGGCAGAAATTACCGAGACCGTGCTTGA
>CAZKMM010000181.1:0-3344 GCA_964553915.1 uncultured bacterium | reverse complement strand
ACTGGCAGTCAGAAGGTCAGGGGTTCGAATCCCCTCAGCTCCACCATTTGTTTTTAAATCCTTTTCCATTCCCGGCAACAAATCAAAATCCGGTTTTTGCCAATTTTCTGCTGAAATGCAACAAAAATCGGGTTAAAAGCGAACTGGATTTAATAATAAATTCAAATAGAATTATCTGCTGAAGCAACAAAAATAGTAGCGTGCGGTTATCCAAAATTAAATTTACAAACCGGCAAAGTATAACTGAGCTTAAAAATCCCACCGCCTTTATAAATTATTTTTTTCTCAAATAGAAAGCCGGGGAGAGGTGTTCTCTCCCCGGCTTTCAGGGGTTGGTTTTACTTTACGCAGCTTCTTTGGTCACTTCACTCTCCGGGACGCCCACTCCCCAGTCCTCTGCCACACCACCCATTGCTTGCACCACCAGTTCAGAAATATCTGCTACCACTATCTTCTCATCCAGGTTAAGAATCTTTAATGCGTCATCTATCATATGGAGGCAATAAACACAGCCCACCGCGATAATCTGAGCTCCGGTATCTTGTGCCTCTTTTACCCGGGTAACATTCAATCTTTCTCCATTAGGTATATCCATCCAGTAATGACCACCACCAGCTCCACAACATAACGCTTTCTCCCGATTATGCTTCATCTCCACCAGTTTGATTCCTTTAATAGATTTTAAAATTTCCCGGGGCTGGTCATAAATGTCATTGTATCTTCCAAGATAACAGGGGTCGTGATAAGTCACAGTTTTATTAATCGGCACATCCAATTTGATTCTTCCCTCCCGGATCAGGTCCAAAATCACCTCGGTATGATGTTTAACCGGAAAATCAGCACCAAATTGAGGATACTCATTTTTAAAAACATTATAGCAGTGAGCGCAATGGCAAATCAGGTATTTGAACTTTCTGCTTTTAATCAATTCCAGTTGATTCTTTACCATCATCTGGAACATATTTTCATCCCCTAAAACCCGAGCCGGGTCGGCACAGCAGTTTTCATCATCCCCAAGCACTGCCACTTTCACTCCTGCAGAGAGCAAAATTTTCAGCACACTATAAGCTACTCTCTGCTTGGTGGGGTCATAGGTGGTGCAACATCCAATCCAGAAAAGCGCCTCACATTCTTCACCGGGTCCTACCACTGGAATTTGTTTCTCCCGTATCCAGTCAGAGCGGGTATCTTGGGGACCAAAAGGATTGCCGGTTTTTTCCATTGTTTTAAGAGCAATTGCCGCGTCTTGAGGCAGTTGCCCTCTCATCATTACTTCTGCTCTGCGAAGCTCTATAATCTGCGGGATATGCTCAATCCGAGCCGGGCAAACCTCCATACAGGCTCTACAGGTTCTGCATTCCCAGATAGTATCTTGAGGAAATGCATTTCCCACAATCAATTTTGGCTCCGGCTCTGCCTGCTCCACCTGCTCCCCCTTCTTATGACCATTGGCTTTTGCCATATTAAACTCTTTCCAGGAAAATTCCTTCAGGTCATTAATCAGCTGTTTGGGAGAAAGTGGATGCTGGTTGAGATAAGCCGGGCAAACATCCTGACACCTTCCACAACGAATACAGGCATCAAAATTCAATCTCTGGGCCCAAGTCAGGTGTTTAACCTCACTTACCCCGACATTAAATTCTTCCATCGCATTTTCATCATTGAGCATTGCTTCTATATCCACCCGGGGTAAGGACCCCTTAGGAGCCAGTGAACTGAAAAAGACATTTAACGGCAGGGTAGCGATATGGAAAATCTTGGTATAAGGAAATGCCGCGATAAATCCGAAAAGAATCACAAAATGAAACCACCAGAGAAATTGATAAACCCGCCTAACCGTGGCTTCCTCCATTCCTCCCATACCAAAAGAAACCAGATAACCAATCGGAGACCATTTTGCCCAAGGGTCATTAGTATAATGAATCCTTAATCCCTCCAGCACAAAGCCGGTAACCGTGATAAGGAATAGAAGGATTAAAAAATAAGCATCATCCCATCTATTGTCCAGACGGTCTGGCTTGATGATATATCTTCTTACCGCAGCAATAACAATCCCGATAAAAAGAGCAAGTCCGGCTAAATCACTCAAAAGGGTCAAAGCCAGATATAAATTCCCGTGGTAAATAGGAATTTTAAAATCCACATCTAGGAAAATTATTGCAGTGGTAATTGCCAGAATAATCATTGACCAGAAAATAAGCACATGCATAACCCCAGGTAGCCGGTCACTAAGCACCCGCACCTGAAATGGTACATCCCAGATTAAAATTTTAATTCTTTGCCACCAGTTATTGAATCTGGACTTATCAGGTGCACCTTCCAGCCAGAATTTAACCTTCTTGTAAATACCATAACCCGCGATTGCAAGCGAAACCACTAAAATCGGATAAATCAAATATTTATAAGGTGATTCAATGTGCCAGTACATTACCCTATGAGGAACATCTGTAGGAACTGCGTTATACATCTCAACTACCTCCTTTCCGGCCTCCCTCAGAACTTCAGGGTCGCCGAGTTTTTATTCTACTCCTTGCACCTGCTCTGAACCTTTTTAAGCCGCTTCCTTGCCATTCCTGGCTAAAGCCCTGGCTCTTGCTGCCTCTCTCCGCTTTTCTGCCAGAGAGCCCATATACCGATGCCTGACCGCCTGACTCACGCAATCCCATAGATAAGAGCTGGCAACTACTTCAACTCCCCGCTCATCCAGTTTCTTTAAAAATGGTTCAAGCTCCTTCTTCTTCCTGCTCAAACACCAGACCCGCTCAACCAAAAGCACATCAAATCGCTCCGGGTATTCCAGAATCTTTTTCACCCCGGGACGATTCATAAAATCCTCAGTAAAAGCCTCATCCTCATAAATCGTGACCAGCTCCAGATTCTCCCTCTCCGCATATTTGAGAATCCTTACCCTCTGATCCTCCTTGCTGATGACCAGGTCGGTTCCCGGAATCGGAATGTCACATACATAACCGATTGCCTTCTTTACTTTTCCTGCCATCTTTCTCACCTCCTTATCTTTTTTGTTTTGGGTTTCATTTCTTTCTCCACTCATTCCACCCATTTTCATAATCAACTTATATGCCAAAATTTATTTATCCAGTTTCATTGCCCATAACCCATTGAAAAATAAGAATTTTATCATAGATAGGGGAAAGTAAGAGCAGATATGGTGTATAATTTTTTTATACAATATTTTAGCCTTTCAAACCTGTTTATCTATATAACTAATTGATTTTAATAGGTTTTTATGCAAGACCGGGGGTTTATCAGTGAAGGCATAAAAAAGCAGGTTGTATAGAAAATTTATACGAATTCTGCTTGATTTTTGAGAAAATATGGCTTAT
>CAZKMM010000180.1:0-3384 GCA_964553915.1 uncultured bacterium | reverse complement strand
ATAAACTTTTTTCCCGAACAGATTAAAATTCCGGCAATGATGGAGATATATATCCACCCTCACGGTCTCACCTACCGCCAGACTATCCTGTGCCGGAACCACTTCATAATAAACACAACTTGCCAGAAGCAAAAACCCGAAAAATCCTGCGCTTAACCCCTCCAAGCCCCGAGCCTGCACCAACCCTCGCTTTTCTGCAAACTTGGTAAATTTCTCCTGAGCAGAAGCCAGATTTCCCTGTCTTAACTGTTGATATGCCAGCTCTATTTCATCTTCGGGAATTTTTACCTGAATCCCGCTCCTGAAAAGCCAGAGCCCTCCAGCAATTAAAAAGGCAAGCAAAATCCCAAGATATACCCAGCGGGAGGCAGGAAATTTTTTCACTGCCAGAGTCTCTGCGGTGCTTCCTCGCAGAGCAGTCTCAGCAAAAGCAGGGGCGGGCTCTTTGACCTCCTCTGGCTCTTCTTTCTCCTCTTCTTTTGCCAGCACCAGATAAGAATAGCTCGGGTCTCCATAAAGCATATAACTTGCCCAGACAATGGTTTCTTCACCATATTTGTTGAGCAAATGCTTTCGGGCTTCTTTTATCGCCTCGCCAATTGTTGCACCTGCCAAAAGCTCCTGATAAAACGCCAGAGCAAATTCCCTGCCCGGCTCATCTAATATCTCCCAGAAGGTGCCTATATAATGCTGAACCCCGCTGACCAGAAAAGCATTTGCCAGACCAAAAATCCGCTCTTCATAATTCTCCTCTATGCTCCACGCCTCGGTCTGTCCACTCTGACAGCCATTAGCAAAAACCAAGGCGGGCATCGGCTTTCTTCCAGAAAGATTTTTTATCTCCAGAGCTTTAAGCTTGCCATCCGCCAAGAGCCATCCTGAGTCCTCGGGGCTTTGCGAATCATAATCTGCGTGCCCGGCATAATGAACAATATCATAATCACGGATGCGAGAGAGGATATAGTTCCGGTCAATTCGGGAAGATTTTAAATTTACCGTGATTAAATCTGAATATCGGTCAAGTTCGTCCCGGAGCAATATCCCCTCTCGGGCACTTTGAGGAAGGTCGCCTCTGGGATCTGCGAGGACCAGCATCCTCAACGGATGGGCAATCTTTCTTGCCTTTCCTTCCCTGACCCGCTGACGGGTGCTGACAATCCTTCCCATATTAAACCGCAGACACAAAAACTCCTTTCCATCGTAAAGAAGCTCCCAGGGAATTTGCACTAACTGGTCATCTATTCGTAAAACCAGATGCTCCGCCTGACTCTGCTCCAGCCTCTCTTTGGCTTCCCGGCTTAAAAGCTGGTCATATAAACTCTGACCCGCCTGCTGAAGCTGTTTTAAGATTTCCTTGCTCAGCCTGCCCCGGCGATTTGCCTGATTTAATAAACTTCTTATCTGGGAACAGAGTTGAGTAATCGCTTCCTCACTTATTTTTACTGTTTGATATTGTTGAACCGTGCGCTCCTCTCCCTTTTTATGCTCCCCAACGCTTACCTTTAACTGCTCCCTTTCCCGGGTAATGTTCAGCTCTAAAATTAAAAGCTCTTCTCTTTTGGTCCTTACTCTTCTTACCCCGGCTTTTTTAAACTCTTCCTCGGAGATTAACTGCTCCTCACTCCAAATCACCCGATATAACTTCAAAGGCTCGCTCTTTCCTTTTACCGCTACCTCGCCAAAAAACCGACATAAAATATCCTCACTCTTGCGAATCGCTTGATATAAACTCTCACTAATTAATATCTGGTCCGGCGCGCATTGAGACTCCACCCTTGCAGATACATTAACCACATCGCCAAATACATCATTCTCCTCCACCACTCCTGGTCCCCAGTTGAGACCAATCCGGATATGAATCTCTTTATGACGCTCATCCTGGGAGCGATTATATTCTGCCAGGGCTTTCTGCATCTCAATTGCACAAAGCACAGACTTCTCCGGGTCTTCAAACATTGCCATAATCGCATCCCCAATGGTCTTGATGATTTTCCCCTGATATTTTTCAATCAGGGGAAATAAAATTTTGTTGTGTTTTTCAATCAAGGCTCTGCCCTCAATATCTCCATAGGTCTCAAAAAACTGGGTGGAGCCTTTTATATCTGTGAACATCACAGCCACCTGACGCTGGTATTGCTCCTTTAGCATCTGGTCCAGTTTGCGACGCTCCTCCTCCAGTCGGAGCCGTTCCTTTAAAATATCCTCTACCGAACCCTGAGGTTTTTTCCCATTATCTTGCTCATTCATTTTCTCTCTCCTTGATTAGAATTTCTATGCCCCCTAAAAAATCCCGATTTTCCCAGAATTCTAAGAGATAATTCCCCCTGGGAACTGGCTCAAATACCGCCCTGCCCTGCTCCAGAACCAGGCTCTCCAGCTCCTTTTCTCCTTCTTTTAAATTTACTCTTAATCCCTCTGGAGGCTCTCCTGCCTGAGGATTATATGCTTCTACCCAGAGCTGAAACCTCCCACTCTCCAAACAAATTACCTCGGTGCGAATCTGAAAAGGATAAATTCGCTCCTGATAGCTAAAAACCTTCCCCCGCTCATCTCCGGCACTGCTCCGAACCGGCTGGAAAAATAGACTTTCCCCTGCCAGAGAGGGTCCAGAAAAAAGCTCCCTTAAGCGAGTCAAAAATCTTCTTCCCCAGCTGGGTTTAAAAACCGATTTTGCCTTGCTCAATAGCCGGGGAGAAATTCTCTGGGAAGAAAAATCCTCACTCGCCAGAAATATTTCCACTCGCTCCCGGCAAAAAGCGCATCGGGATAAGTGCCTTCTGGTCTCCGCTTCCCTCTCCGGGCTCAGACCACCTTCCAAAAAACTACCCAGAGTCTCCAGACTCGGACAGGAACCCGGGGAAAATTTCTGATGAGAAAAAATTACCTTTAAATCTTTTTCCAGCTTCATTTTTTAACCTCTCATTAAATAGACGAAGGAAAATAAAGGTTTTTACTCGCTGTCAAGATATTTTTTTATTTTTTCCTTAATTCGGGCATAACGGGAATAAACATTATTAACCGTGGTGCGATAAATTCGGGCAAGCTGAGTCGGGGAAAGCTCGCTCAGGTAAAGCTTTAAAAATTCCTGCTCCGACTCTTCCAGCCGGGAAATCGCCTGCTCCAGTTTCTTTTGCTTTTCTTTCTCTTCAAAAGCCTTTAGCGGAGTGGAAGGAGAAAAAACGGGATTTTTTTCTACCAATTTGAATTCTACTTCTAAAAAAGCAGATTTTCTCCTTAAAATATCTATAGTGAAGTTAATTGCTAAAATCCGAATCCAGCTTGCCAGAGAGCAATTGCCGGAAAAACCTGTCAGCCTTCGGGCATTATCTTCTGCCAGGTGAATGAAAAAAGCCTGAAAAATGTCCTCAACCTCGGTAAAAAGCT
>CAZKMM010000179.1:0-3439 GCA_964553915.1 uncultured bacterium | reverse complement strand
TTACTCAGCCGGGTAAATTCTTTTCCCGGGCAGGGGTGGAGAAGCGGAAAAGCTCTGTTCCAGCTCCACCACTGCATAGTCGCTTATCCCCCGACTTTCTATCCCGACAAATTTCCCTTTTACCTGATATGCCCCCGGCTCGGTAAAAAGCACTGCCAGGCTCAGCTTTTTGCCCGAAGAATGGGAACGAAAGAAATCAAGATTTCCCAAAACCGCGATTTTATCCGGGGAAAGGGGAAAGGCTCCCATTGCTGGCATTGTTCGGGGAAAGCCCTGCTCATCTATCCAGCTTAAAAACTTCACTGCCAGGATTCGGGAAAATTTCTCAAAAACCGGCTTGGGCATTACTGGTTTTACCGCGGAAGAATGATGATTAAAAGAAGGAGCAAACAGCCGAGCCTGAATTCCACGCCAGAGCCGGGAAGGATAGCTTCCTGCCTCCTCTTTTACCTGAATTACTCCCACCTGCCCGGCACCGAAATAAGCATTATAGCGATAAATGGGCTGGGTATTAAAGAATTCCAGCTTCTCTCCGCTTTTTTCAAAACCAACAAACTCGCCCAGCACCTCCACTGTGCGGAAAAGCCCCATTGTTCCCACTGCTACCTTTTTTCTCTCTTCCAGATTTTTCCGGGTCTTCCAGACCATAAACCGGACAAAGCAGAGAGTATCCTTATCCCAGGCGGTCAGAGATAAAATTGGCACCAGATTGGGATACCCATCTTCTCCAACTGTGGCAACAAATTTAACCGGAGATTTTTTCAAGAGCTGGAAGGTTTTTTCACTTAATCCGGGCATTATTCTTCTCCCATTGCCAGAGCTTCCCGGGCAATAATTTCATCCTGAACCTCTTTTCCCAGACTGGTAAAATAAGCATTATAGCCGGTTACTCTCACCAGAAGATTTCGGTAAGGCTCAGGATTTTTTTGTGCCTCTCGCAGGGTTTTGGGGTCTATGATATTCACCTGTAAACAGCTTCCACCTTCTTTCATAAATCCCCGCAGGAACCGGGCAAGATTCTTTTTGCCCATCTCATCCTTAACCAGAGTGGGATTAAAGCTCAAAGTCAGGCTGGCACCATTGGGCACGGTTTCCAAGCCCATCTTATACACGGAACAGGCAATACTGGTAGGACCTTTATGAGCCACGCCCGTGACCGGGCAGATGCCATTGGAAAGATAGGTTCCCCGCTTTCTTCCATCCGGAGTGGCAGAGGTGGGCACCGCATAAAGAATCCAGTAGTTCCAGGAAAGATACCCTGCCCGGAATCTCCTCCCGGTGGCAGGAGAAGTGCGTTTAAAAACCTCTTCACTCCAGAATTTATTAAGCTCATAGGCAAGCTGGTCTGCCCGGTCATCATCATTTCCAAATTTAGGAGCACGATGGAGCAGAATCTGGCGGAGCTTTTCATAGCCTTCAAAATTGGCTTTGATGGCTTTAACCAGCTCTTTCATAGAAACCCTTTTTTCCTCAAAAACCAGATGTTTAACCGCGGAAAGGGAATCCACCGCAGTAGCAAAGGCAACCCCTTCTACAGTGATATGATTGAACTCAGGACCGCCCGCAGAAACATCTTTTCCTTTCTCCGCACAGCCATCTACCAGAGCGGAAAGAAGCGGGGTGTTTTCAAACTTTGCCCGGATATAATCCGCCTGAATGGCAGAATCCAGGATTTTGTCAATCAGGGCAAGAAGCTGTTTTTTATAGGCGAAAAAGAACTGTCTAAAGCTGGTAAAATGAATTGGATTGCCGGTTTTGGGACCAAGTCGCCACCTCCACCGGGCATCTCTACCATTGAATAAAGTCAGCTCCACTGCCTTGGCAAGATTAAGATTAACATCCACGGTGCCGGCTCTTTCACAGCCGGGGAGAGAATTTTCCAGACAGCCAATTGGCGCGTAGTTCCAGAGCCTTTCCTCAGGATAGCCGGCCCATTTCATTGCCCGCTCTGAGATCGGGTCAAAATTCATCAAAAAAGGAGAGCCCTGCGCCTTGATGAGCATCTCCACCACCCGCATTAAGAGGGAATCCGGAGTTTTGGGATGAAGCCTGATATTGGGCTTGGGCTCCAGCATATTTATTTCCTCAATCACTTCCAGAATCAACCAGGTAAGCTCATTGCTGGAATCCTCTCCACCAGGACCATGCCCGCCCAGAGTAATAAGCTGACCAAATCCAGAATTTATCCCCTGATTGGGTCCCACCCTGCCCATATAATCATAAGCATAATTATGCTTGATGAACCAGCACTCAAGAAGCTCTTTGGCAAATTCCCGGGAGATTTTGCCCTCTGCAATATCCTTCTGGTAATAAGGATAAAGATACTGGTCCACCCGTCCCGGGCTTAAACCCGGTCCAGGATAATTCTCCGCACTCATCACCAGCATATGAGTGAACCAGAGGGACTGGAGCGCCTCCCAGAAGCTCTCTGCCGGCTCCCAGGGAACCTTTTTCAGGATGCGGGAAATTTCTTTTAACTCCTCTGCTCTTTGCGGGTCAGACTCTTTTTCTGCCATTGCTTTTGCCTGCTGAGAATATCTTTCTGCCAGAGTTTTTACCGCCTGGCAGGAGATAATCAAAGCATCCAGAAAATCCTTATGCTCTTTGCTTTTTGCCTGAGCTTTAAGCTCCTGAAAATATCTCACCAGCCCGGAAAATCCCAATCTTAAAACTTTGGGATAGTTGGGAAGGATATGTCCGGGAATGGCTCCGCAGTTGCCAATTCCAAAAAAGTTAAGATAAAAATTGCTCCGCACCCATTTTTTCTCCCGCTCCAGCCATTCTTCTCTTTCCTCTTGATTTAGGCATTTGCTGAAACCAGTATTGAACTGGGCACCCACAATCAGCTCGCCCTCTAAAATCCGGGCTGGTAAATACTGCTCCAGAA
Organism: uncultured bacterium; assembly: GCA_964553915.1. Classification (GTDB taxonomy): domain Bacteria; phylum RBG-13-61-14; class RBG-13-61-14; order RBG-13-61-14; family DRUE01; genus CAZKMM01. Next base: position 552 of record CAZKMM010000179.1, on the reverse strand, counting down.
CCCGGGCAAAAAATATTGCCTGTCTTTTCACCAGGGGTTGAGACCAGAAATCATCAGGAAGTTCCACCTTCCGGGCAAGGGCACGAAAGCTATCCTGAATTGAGCGATGAAAAATCAACACTTCCGGCGCCACTCCCCAGTTATGAGGAGAAAAAATTATGTCATCTTCTATCCCGCAGGTGAAGGGCAAAACCTCGTTTCTGAATTCCCGCTCAGTAAAAGAAAAATATTCTTCCCGGAGTTTTTTTGCCCGTTCGCTCAAGCCCGGACCGGGAGACCAGATTTCTACCTGCTGGTCAATCGCGCATTCAGTCATTTTTCTTCTCCTGGTAAGAAGATTACTATTATCATACTTGATAAATTTCTTCTTCTCAATTTAATCCGGAGAAAGAGTAAATTTAAAGGTTTTCACCTGCAAACCCTCTTTAACCAGAATTTGAGCCTTATTTTTCAGCTCTGAGTCGCTCATCGGTTTAATTCCCAAGGGTTTTAGCTCGCTGTTGAGTTTTTTAAGCTTGCTTTCCCCGAGCCGGTGATAGGGAAGAAGCCAGA
>CAZKMM010000178.1:0-3481 GCA_964553915.1 uncultured bacterium | reverse complement strand
TGCTTTTCCTGAGCAATTCGCAGGGTTTGTGCCATACCCTGCCCGGTTTCAAAATAATTTTTCTCTGGCTTCCCTCCCACCAGGCTCCAGAGATAAAGTTCCTTCTGATGAGTGCCAGAACCATCTCCCCGGCTAATAAAAGGCACGCCTGAGGCTTTTATTCTTAAAAGCGCCTCTTTAAGTGAGCTTGCCTGCTTTACTCCCACCGGGTCCGAGCCAGGACCGACAATGATAAAATAATTCCGGGCAATTACCCGACGATTAACTCCATATCCCTCTCGCCAAAATTTCATTTCCAGGTTTCTGCAGTGCACCCAGACCAGGTCCGCATTTCCTTCCCTTGCCAGCCGGAGTGCCTTACCGGTTCCCACTGCTATCCACTGGAGCTTGATGCCAGTGTCCTGATAAAACCGCTCTGCTAAATAATCTAAAAGCCCGGTACTATCCACGCTGGTGGTGGTAGCAAGACGAAGCACCTTATCCGGGCGAGCTGAAAAAAAACCAAGCAAAATGAAAATCAGCAGGAACTTTGCTCTTTTCATTGTTCACCTCCCCAAAACACCAACAAAAAAGCCGACCTCCCGGGCTGGAAAGGTCGGCTGATTTTTTTCTTTTTCAGTCTCCTTTCCAAACACGGGAGGCTTAGCGGTTTCCCGCTAAACCCTATCGCTCCTTTGCCATAGGCATAATGCCCTTAGGCAAAAGGAGTCGGAGACTGCTCTTATAATATTTTCAAATATCTGGGCTGTCAAATTTATTTTTCTTGGGAGGAAGGCTTTTTCATTTCCTCCTCCCAGATTTCAAGCCACTTCTGGGATTCCTCCAGAGTGATTCTTCGGTCTAAAAGCATCTTTTGATAAAATTCAAAACTCTGAGAATGACGAACGGTAAATTCTTCCACTCCCAGTCTCTTTAGCTCCAATACCATCTGGTCATAAGCCTGAGAAAATGCCTTTCTCTGCTCCAGGCGATGGTCCGGGCTCAGGAAAGTGAGAATCTCGGGCTTTGCCCGTTCCAGGCTCCAGGCAAGAATATCCCCGGAATGATTCCTCAAAACCCAGACTCCAATCAGAAAAAGAATAATCAAAACCGTGATGACAATCCCGGCTCCGAGTAAGCATCCCCGCATTGTGGGGGAAAGCCCGGGCTGAGGCTCCAGAGGTCTTGATTCTGGAGCCTCTGAACCTGGCTCAAATCTTGGTTCAGTCATTTTTTAAAAAGTCCAGCCCGCGGTAATGTAAAAATCGCTCTCTTCTTCACTGAATGCCTGGTCAAAACGAATCACCACACTCGGGCTGATGATAAACCTCCCGCTGATGCCATAAGTCCAGTGATAATCTTCAAATTCGCTGAAAATATCTTCTATCTCATTAAACACCCTTCCATAATCAAAAAAGAGCACCACCATCGGAGCAGTGATTTTATAAGCCTTCAGCGCTCCCCAGGGAAGGGGATGAAAGGAATAGTCAAATGCCTGACGAAATTCTATATTGAACAGAACCGAATGATGGTCCCGGAACCTCCCACCATGGTAACCCCGGATGGTATTTTCGCTTCCAAAAGAGCTAAGCTCCCAGAAAGGCATATCACCATCTTTTATGGTCAGCTTGGCTCTTCCGCTGAGCACGGTCCATTCCCATCCCAGGGGAATATGATAGGTAAGATTAACCGAAGCAAGGGTATAATCCCAGTCCGAGCCAAAAATCTTATCATAACGGGCAAGATAAAGCTCCTGCCTTCCACCCAGATAAGGAAAAATCACCTCATCCCTTCCCCCGCCAATAGGAAATTTATCCTTGCGGTCATCATAAACTAAAAGCACACCAATTCCTGAGATCTGTCCCCCGTCCTGGAATTCGTCGCTATTATAAACCCCGGGAAACTGCTCGCTAATTTCTGGCTCATCAAGGTCTTCGGGACCATCCCGGGGCTTAAACCAAGAATAGCGATAGTCAGCTTTAATGCCGAGACGCTCCTCCCCGGTCCAGAACCAGTAATCAAATCTGGGATTAACCTCCACTTCCCGCTCTCCAAAATAGCAGGCATTATCCCGCTCAGAATCATTTCCCAGACCATAATAAAGTCTGGTTGGCTCATTGGCATATTTTACATAAATTCTCAACCAGGCATTATCAGAAAATATTTTTGGCTCCTTCCATTCAATAGAATAATATTCATACCGCTTTTCTGTATAGCTGGCGGAAAAGATTAGGTCTCTGCCCTCTCTTTTGAACAGGTCACGAAATAGTCCACTGGCGCCCACGCCAAAACCGGTATCTGGACCAGTATAAATATAAGGGGTAGCTCCAAATTTTGCCTCTTTGACCTCTTCTTTTCCCGCTTTGGACTTTTCTTTCTTTTCTTTTGCCATTCCTGGAAAAACCAGTAAAGCCATCAGAGGAAGAATAAAAAATAATCTTTTCATCTGCCCCTCCTTTTTATTTTGCTATTTATTTTTTTGGCAGAAATTTTTATGATTGTCAACAGCGGGCTGGGTTATTGACAAAAAAAATTAAGTTGATATTTTTTTGGAAAATGAAAAAGAAAAATGAGCTGTTCAGAGATAAAATCGCCATTATCACCGGTGCGGGTTCTGGCATTGGGAAAGCTCTGGCAAAACAGCTGGCAGAAAAAGGAGCCCGGCTGGTCGTTTGTGATATAAACCAGGAGAGGATTGAGCAGACCCAAAAAGAACTGGAGAAACTGGGAGTAGAAATCCGAGCCTGGCAGGTGGATGTTTCCGACTATCAGGCAGTAAAAAATATGGTAGATGCAACTGTAGAACAATTTGGCAGGCTGGATTATATCTTTAATAATGCGGGAATTGCCATTGGCGGTGAAGTGCGGGATATTACCATTGAAGACTGGAGAGCGGTAATCAATGTTAATCTCTGGGGAGTAATAAACGGGATTGCCTGTGCCTATCCGATAATGGTTCGCCAGGGCTTTGGACATATTATCAACCTCAGCTCCATTGAGGGGCTGGTTCCTTTTCCCGGCACAGTCTCTTATGTGGCAAGTAAATTTGGGGTGTTTGGACTCTCTCTGGCTCTGCTTTTAGAAGCAGAACGGCTGGGAGTTAAGGTAAGCGTGGTTTGTCCCGGTCTGGTTCATACCAGAATTTTTGATGATGCCAAGATGGTCAAGCTGGAGCGGGAAAAGGCGATTAAACCAATGGTCAGTGTTCCGGGAGTATTTGCGGAGGAATGTGCCCGGAGAATTTTAAAAGGGGTGGAGAGAAATCAGCCGATTATTGTCATCACCTTCCTCGCCAAGTTGATGTATTTCCTCCAACGGCTCAGCCCCTGGCTGATGATGAAAATAATGCAATTCCATTTCCGAAAGGCAGTAGAGGCAAGAATAGAAGATTAAGCCCTCAGCTTAAATCTCTCTTTATTATTCCCCCACTATTTTAAAACTGGCTTTCAGGGGAAGCTCTCGGGAGGAGGAGCCCAGATATACCAGATATTCTATCTCCTCC
>CAZKMM010000177.1:0-3561 GCA_964553915.1 uncultured bacterium | reverse complement strand
TCATTGAACTCAAAAAGTTTTTTCCAGAGGGGGTGCTCCACTGCTTTTAGCAGGTTCTCTAAATTCTGCTTAATCGGACTGGCTGGGGTTATTTTTAAGGTCAGCTGATATTCCGGGGTTTCAAAATAATCGCTCGGCTCCAGCTTAACTTGCGCTGGGATTTTAAGCTGAGAGCAGAGTTTTTTATGACGGGCAAGTAGCCGGTCATAAGCAGGATAGCGAAGTTTAAACAGCTCCTGTAAAATCCGCTCAAGCTTATCTCTGGGAGAAATATCTTCCTCTCCAAGAATCTGCTCTGCATTTATCCGCTCAAAAATTTCTTTTATAGAGCAGGCATCTCTTTTTTTAGTCTCCTGAAGCCACCTCAGGCTATTTCGGAGCTGACCCAGGCTCGGACCAAGAGAAAGCAAAATTTTTAATTCCTCCAGTTCCGGGCGGGAAAAATCCAAAATCAGCTCTGCGGTTTTCCAGTCAGATTTCTTTTCCACTAAATATCTCTGCCAGTCCTGCTCCAGCTCTAAAAGAGAGGGTAGTTTTTCCAATAATTTGAAAGGAAAATTAATCCCGGCAGGATGAAAATAATCTTTTAAAATCTCCTGCTCACTCGCCCCAAAATAAAATAAACTTTTGACTGCCTTTGCCTGTTCTATTAAATTCAACCCCCGGGATAAAGCATTTTCTAAAAATCCCCGGCGAAAAGCCTCTTTTAGAGTAAGCTCATTCTCCTTCCAGATAATTGCCCAGGCACCCTCCCAGCCCAGTTCTTCCATTGCCTGCTTTCGCAGGTATCCATTGAATAAAATCAACCGGTCTTTCTGGGCGAGAACAAAAAGCGGGCTCAGTTGTCCGGCTTCTTTTAAAGATATTTTTAAAGCCTCAAGCGCCCGAAAATAACTGAGCCGATATATCTCTTCGCCCGCTAATTCTTTAAGAGAAACCTCTTTTAGCTCCGGCATCCTGGAAAAGCCTATTACCTGGAGTCTTTCTTAATCTGCTCTGCCCGGGGCTTTAATCTGGTGGAAAGAAACAGCTCATCTTTAAGTCCCTGATTAAACTTTGCTTCCAGAACCTTGAACTCCACAGTGCGATTTTCCTGCGAGTCCTGATACCTCCCTGCCATCTCCTGCCAGAAGCCATTAAATTTCTTTTCTTCCAGGAGCAAAAACTCCCGAATCAACCTGCCCTTTTTATCAAACGCCTGCAGTTTTCTTGCCACCCAGGTATCTTTTTCCACCCAGGTAATGATTTTTGCTCCCCGGGGATGGTCTGGATTCTTCATCACGCTCTCCACTTTATAACAAATTTTACCTCCAACCTCCTCCTCGCCCAGAAGCTGGTGGCTGGCTTCATCAAGATTGATGGCAAAAATTTCTGTGGAAAAACCAAATTTTTCCTCATATTTCTTCCCCTGCTCGTCATTCAATTCCTTGTATTGGTTGATGGCAGGAAGATAATACCATTTTTTGTCCGGCTTTTTCGGGTCAAGATAATCCCAGGTTAAAAAGCTGATTCCCCGGGCAGATTCCGGCTCATCAATCACCACCAGAGTAGCAACCATCTCCGGATACCGCTTCTGATAAAGCTCCAGAATAATCTCCCGGCTGAGCCCGGCGTGGGTCTTAATTAGCTTAATCTTTAAATGAGCATCCTTATATCCCGGACGATGGATGCTTTTCTCCAGTATCTCTTTACCCTCCATCCCCTTCGCCTCTAGCCCAAAACAAAGCAGAAAAAGCAAACCCAAAAACATCTTAACCCTCATCTTCTGCCTCCCTTTTCACCTGAAATTGCTTGAGAACCTCCTCCAGAATTTCTGCCTGCTGATGAAGGATGGCGATATTTTTATCCAGCTCACCCATACTTTGAGCGTTTTTAATTGCTATATTCTTCACCTTATTTATTGCCTCTACAATCCTTTCGCTCACCTGCGCCTGGGTTCTCTGGGCATCCAGAATAAACTTGATCATCTGCTCCACATTTTCCATTGCCATCTGCACCCGGCGAGACTCCTCCCCTTCCCGGATGGAACTATTTTTTACCAGTTCCGTTACCCGTTTGATTTCCTCTCCAGCACGGGCAAGCAGGTCTGCTCCCCGGCTCTGTTCCTGACTGCTTCTGGCAATCTCCTCAATCAAGCTAACCATACTGGAGATTTCCTGAGTGGCTTTTTTAATATTCTCCACCTGCTCGGCAGTGGTCTGGTGAATCTGCTCGCTGATTTTCAGAGATTGGTCAACATTCTTCATAATTTTTTCCAGCGCCTCGCCCGCCACATAACTCAAATTCACCCCTGCTTCCACCTGCTGATAGCTTTGCTCCATTACAGAAATAACCACCCTGGTTTGCTCCTGAACCTGCTTGATTATCTCATCAATTTCCCCGGTGGAATTTGCTACCCGGTCTGCAAGATTTTTAATCTCATCCGCAACCACGGCAAACCCCTGCCCCTGCTCTCCTGCCTGAGCGGCGATAATCGCGGCATTCAAAGCTAAAAGATTGGTGCGGTTCGCCACCTCCCGAATCACCTTTAAAATCCCACCAATTCTCTCGGTGCTCTTCCCCAGAGTTTCAATTACCTCCCGAGCCTCAGTTACGGTATCTTCTATCTCTCCAATTCCTTTAATAGTCTCCTGCACTGCCTCTACTCCTTCCTGAGCACTCTGGCGCATCTGCTGGGAAATCTTCTGACTGTTTTCTATTACCTCCGTGATTTGCCGAATTCCGGTTTCCATCTCAACCACTGCCCGACTGGTCTCTTCTGACCTGCGCTGAAGCTCCCCCAGATTTCCTGCCACCTGCTTGATGGAAACACTGATTTGATAAATAGAACTGGAACTGGAATCCACTGCCTCGGACATCTCCTTCAGGTTCTTTTCCACCTCCTCTACCAGTTTAATCATCTCTTCGGTGCGCCTCATAGTTTCTTCCCCGGAGGTGTGAAGCATCTCCACATTATCGGTGACTTCTTTGATCGCCAGATTCATCTGGGCAGTGTTCCTGCTTGTCTCCTCCACCACCTGAACCTGTTCATTTGCCCCCCGGCTCACTTCATCTGAGCTGGTGATAATCTGTTCCAAAACTCTCTCCAGTTGAAAATATGAACTCTGCACCCGCTCCACTAAATCCCGAAGATTTAAGACCATTGCTTTCAGCCGGCTGGAAAGCACCCCTAATTCATCATTGGAAAGAATATTAAAATTCGGGGTTAAATCCCCCTGAGTGATTTTTCCTGTCTCCTCCATCATCTGGGAAATGGGTCGCTCCAGGTCCAGGGAAATTAAGCGAGCGGTATAAATCGCAAGCACAAAAACCGCCAGGACGGTTAAAAGCATCACCAAAAGCATCCGATTTTCTATCGGGAAGAATTCTCCCCAGTCATAAATCCCTGCCAGATACAAATTTTTTCCTCTGACCTCGCCCAGAGATGAAACCAAAAGGCTTCTGGATTTATCCAGCCGATAAGAAATAACCTGACCGCTAGAGGGCAGGGGGAAATTTTTCGGAAGCTTTATTCCGGTTTGAGAAAATAACTCCTTGCCATTTTTATCAATCAAAATCATC
>CAZKMM010000176.1:0-3572 GCA_964553915.1 uncultured bacterium | reverse complement strand
TTCTGAGAAGACTATTGCCTGGAAGCGGTAGATTTCTATTTTGGGGTCGTGCCAGCAGTCTGGGGGCATACCTGCTTTTCTGCAAGTCTGGGAAAGGAACATTTCCCGCCCCCAGCCCTGTTCAACAGGAACCTGGGGCAAAAGCACCCCCTGATAAAATCCCTTTTTCATTAAAAGTCCGTCTCTGCCCACCTGGATGGTGCTGGGGTCTTCAACTTTTTGCATCGGGGTAAGCACATAGATTTCATATTCCAGCTTATCCAGTTCCTCCGCACGTACCGGCGGGAAGCGGGGGTCATTAAGGGCGGCGCTGATGGCAACATCTCGCACGCAGAGATAAAGCGCCTCCCGGGCAATGATATGACCGATACATCCCCGAAGTTCGCCATTTTCTTTTAAGGTGACAAAGGCGGCACCTTTTTCTTTTAAGCGGGGGAAGTTGGTGCTAACCTGTGCTACTTTTCTTTCCCGCACCGCGGTCTCCACTGCCAGCCTGGCAATCCGCATCAGCTCTTTTTTTTCTTCCAGGCTCAGGGGCTGAATGAGGCTGGAAGATTTTTGGGGAATTTTAGTCTGGGTTTCCTGGGAAGGTTTTTTTGATTCTGTTTCTTTTTTTGTGCCGGGTTTTTCTTCGGATTTTTCTACCAGGAAAGCCACTGAGGCGTATCCCACAACCTTTTGTGGATTGGTGCCGGTGGTTTCATAAGAATTTCTGGCATTCAGCACCACTGCTTTTGGTTGCTTAAAGGATTTTGCCATAGTCATTAAGGTGAGCACCGGTCCCAATCCGCAGAGTTCTGCCTGCCGGTTGGGCGCTCTTGCCTGGGCTTCAAGGCTTTGGGTATCAAAAGAGGTAATAAGATGTAAGGTATGCTGGTCAAGGCTCTTTGCCTGCTCGTGGGGGTGGTAGTGGCTCAGGTCAGAGCTGGCAACAAATCCCCACTCGGAGCTGGGAAAGATTTTCAACAAAGCGGAAGCGAGCTTTTCTGCCATTTTTAAACTCGGCTCAGGCATTACAATCAGAACTATTTCCAGTTCTTTTCCCACCGCGACCTGTAAAAAAGGAATTTCTACCTCAACCGAATGCTCCGGATAAAAATATTGAGCGGAGCTTATCACCCAATCTCCCTGACTCAAAAGCTTTTTTGCCTTTGAGCGGTTTATTTTTACTTTTCCCAGAGGGGTCTGGTAATAATCTGCTTCCAGAACTGCAACTTTTCCTGCTCCCGGGTAATAATGACTGGGAGCGATGATGACAAATTTCTTTTTCCCGCTCTGTTGAATCGCTTTAAAGGCATAGCCAGCAACCGGTCCGGAATAGATATACCCAGCGTGAGGAGCCAGCACCCCGAGAAGTTCTCCTTTTAGTTGCGGGATTTGTGCCTGGCTTAAAAATTTTTCAATCATACTTTTTAACTGCTCGGGCTGAGCAGGGTAAAAAGAGCCTGCCACAGAAGGTCCAAAGGTTTTTAAGGGTCTTTGTTCTGTAATATTTTTTTTCTGGCTGGTTTGAGGAGCGGGCTTTTTTTCCGGGCGGGAGCAGAAACTGAAAGTCCCGAGCCAGAATGTCAAGAAAAGATAAAAGATTTTTTTAGACATCAATCTACCCCTTTCTAGCCCAGTTTTTGGTAAAATTCTGCGGGATGATAAGAGATCGCGGGTGAGCTTTTCTTTTTAAATTTTTTAAGGAGCCGGGGCAGGAAGCTGAAGCCCAGGCTTAAGAAAGCAAGCATTGATAGAGCTTTTCTCCTGTTAATTTTTTTCATCAGCTCCACACCCCCTTGATTTTTGTTCCACAGAATTTACATTTTCCCTCTTTAATGTTCATTTCTCCCACCCAGTATCCTTTTCTTTCAATCAAAAGTTTTTTGCAGTTTGGGCAATAAGTATTCTCCGCTCCTTCAATCAGGACATTGCCAATGTAAACATAATAAAGCCCCTGTTTTAGGGCAATCTCCCTTGCCCGGATTAAAGTCTCAATCGGAGTGGGAGGGAGGCTTCTCAGCTGGAAGCGAGGGAAGAAGCGGGAGAAATGAAGCGGGTATTCTGGTCCCAGGTTTTCCAGGAGCCAGTCGCACATTTTTTTAATCAGGTCAAAATCATCATTTAAAGTCGGGACAATCAGGTTGGTCACCTCCACCATCACTCCCATTTCGGTCATAATTTTTAAGGTGCGAAGAACTGGCTCCAGAGTGCCGGAGCAGACCTCCCGATAGTAGTCTTCAGTAAACCCTTTCAGGTCAACATTGGCACCGTCCAGCACCTGGCAGAGTTTTCGCAGAGGTTTTTCATTGATATATCCGGCAGTGACCAGGACATTTTTCAGCCCGGCTTTTCTGGCTAAAACACAGGTATCATAGGTATATTCGTAAAAGATGATTGGCTCGGAATAAGTATAGGCAATGCTTTGGCAGGCGGTTTGGAAGCTGTATTCCACCACCATTTGAGGAGAGAGGTCTATGTTATTGGTCTCTTCTGGATTGACCTGAGAGATTTCCCAGTTCTGGCAGAATTTGCAGTGAAGATTGCATCCAGCAGTAGCAATGGAAAAAGCATAGGTGCCGGGCAGGAAATGAAACATTGGTTTTTTTTCAATCGGGTCTTTGTGCACTGCACAGGGCTTGCCATAGACCAGAGTGACCAGCTCGCCCTGGTAGTTAATTCTCACCCGGCAGTTTCCCCGCTCGCCGGGGGCAAGCACGCATTTTCTCGGGCAGAGCTGACACTGAACATAGCTGGCTTTGCTCATTCTGCCTCCTCGGGAGAAGAAAGTTTTTTATAAAACTGAGCAGGATGAAGACTGAGCCTCTTTTCCTGAACCATTTTTTCAATCTTTTTCCAATCCACCTTTACCCCACTTCCTGCATAAGCAGATTTTTTCCCGCCATAAATAATTACCAGCACCATTAGAATTAAGGTGAGGAAAAAAACTAAAAGAAATTTTTGATTATCCCTCATCAAATTTAATTTTAGCAAAATCAGGAATTATCTTCTAGATTTTTTATTTCCCAGAGTAAAATTTTGCCGGAGCGGAACTCATCTTGACAAACCCCAGCAAATCAGGAGAAAATTTTTATAGATGGCTGGGATAAAATGTCCAAACTGTGGATTCAATAATTTAACTCCCCGAGACCGGTGTGTTCGGTGTGGTAAGCCTCTGGAAATTTCTGAGCCAGAAACTCCACCCTCGCTTTTTGATGAGGAAACGGAAGTTAGCCAGGAAACCGAAGTTTCCCAATCAGAGGAGCCAAGCCGGGCAGATACTGATTTTACTCCCCGGGAATTTGAGCCGGAAATCAGCACCAGCAAGGCTCCTGAGCCGGAGCCTGAGGAAGTTCCTGAAGTTCCCAGCTTTGATGAATCTGCCCAGAGCCGGCTGGGAACCGAGACCGAGTTGAGCGAGCTGAGCCGGTTTTTTAAAAAGGGGGCTGAGCAGATTTCGGAAGAGGAGATTATTGAGGAGCAGAGTCCGGAAGCCAGTCAGGTGGAGATAGAAAAGGAGCCGGGTATAGAGGAAGCAAGCTTTTCCCGAATAGAAATAGAGCCGAGCACCGAGAGTGATTTTCAGCCGG
>CAZKMM010000175.1:0-3632 GCA_964553915.1 uncultured bacterium | reverse complement strand
GGAGTAAAAAGATGGCGGAAAAAATTGTCATTGACCCCATTACCAGAATTGAAGGACATTTGGGTATTGAGGTTTTGGTTGACGGCGGAAAAGTGAAAGAAGCCCGCTGTTCTGGAACCCTGTTCAGAGGCTTTGAAATCTTTTTAAAAGGAAGAGACCCCAGAGATGCTCAGCGCATTACCCAGCGGGTCTGCGGGGTCTGCCCTACCTCGCATTCAGTTGCCAGCACTCTGAATCTGGACTCTGCCTTTGGAATTGCAGATAAAATTCCGGATAATGGAAGAATCCTTCGCAACCTGGTTTTAGGGGCAAATTTCCTTCAGTCTCATATTCTTCATTTTTATCATTTAACCGCCTTAGATTATGTTGATGTTACTGCAGTGGCGGACTATGATGGAAAAGACCGGGACCTGCTTGCGGTTAAGGATTTCATTGCCCGGGGAGCTTTAGAGCCGTTTGTTCCAAGGTATGAAGGAGATTACCGGTTTGATAAAAAAACCAATCAGGAGCTGGTCAAACATTACATTATGGCTCTGGAGATGCGTCGTCTTGCTCACGAGCTCCTTGCCATCTTTGGCGGAAAGATGCCTCATAATGCCACCGTGGTTCCCGGTGGATGCACCGAGCATCCCACCGTGGATAAAATCGCTGGCTTCCTGTGGAGATTGAACAAAATCCGGGAATTTATTGATGATGTTTATATCCCGGATGTGCTGGCTGTGGCAAAAACCTATCCAGACCATCTGGAGATTGGCGATGGCTCTGGCAACTTCCTTGCTTATGGTGTATTTGACCTGGAAACCGAGAATCCAGACTATACCAAGAGAAAACGGTTTATCTCCCAGGGAGCGGTTGAGCAGGGAAATCTAAAGCCCCTGGATGCCAGCAAAATCGCGGAGAGCGTAAAGAACTCCTGGTATGACGGTCCGGATGGGGTTCATCCCAGTCAGGAAGATACTGTGCCCAATCGCAAGAAAGATGGAGCTTACAGCTGGCTGAAATCTCCTCGCTATGAGGGTAAGGTCTATGAAGTAGGTCCGCTGGCAAGAATGATAGTGAATTATTATGCAGGAAATGAGAAAGTAAAGGCTTTGGTGGATGGAGCTTTAAGTGAACTAAAAGCAGACGCCAAGGTGCTTAATTCCCTGCTGGGAAGACACGCCGCCCGGGCTCTGGAAACCAAGCTGGTAGCAGATGCAATGGCAGAGTGGATTTTAGAGCTCAAACCTGGCGAGCCAGTCTGTGCGGAATATGAAATTCCCCAGGAATCTGAAGGAATGGGCTTGACCGAGGCACCAAGAGGCGCGCTCGGACACTGGATTAAAATCAAAGACCAAAAGATAGAAAGATACCAGCTGGTGGTTCCCACCACCTGGAACGCTTCGCCCACTGATGAAAAGGGTCAGCCCGGACCTATGGAGCAGTCTCTGCTCAACACCCCGGTTAAAGACCCGAAAAATCCCTTTGAGCTGGTGAGGATTGTCCGGAGCTTTGACCCCTGCCTGGCTTGTGCGATTCATATCATTAACTATAAAGGAAGCAAGCTGGGAGAATTTCAGGTTGTCTGAGAAAAAAATCGTGGTGGTGGGAGTAGGAAATATATTGCTCAGTGATGAAGGATTAGGAGTAAAAGCGGTGCAGGAGCTGGAAAAAAGAGGGGTTCCGGAAAATGTCTCGCTTTATGATGCGGGAACCTCGCTTCATCTGGTAATGAGCAGTTTTGAAGGATATGACAAGATGATAATTGTGGATGCGATTCAGGGAGGCTCTGCTCCTGGCTCCATTTATCGCTTTACTTTAAAACAACTGGAAGAAGGACAGGCTCCCAAGTTAAATTATATGTTCTCACTCCATGAGATAGATGTTCCCCGGACTCTGGCACTGGAAAAACTGGTCTCCCGGCTTCCAGAAGAAGTGGTTTTTTTGGGAATGGAGCCGGAAAAGGTGGAGCCGGGGCTTGATTTAAGCCCAACAGTGCAGGAAAAGCTTGAAGATTTAATCGCCTTAATAGAAAAAGAATTTTCTTAAGCCAAAGGAGGAGAGGTTATGATTGTCAATGTTCCCAAACCAATGGAGGAGTTAAAGGAGAATCTTTCTGACTATCAGAGCATTTTTATTCTTGGCTGTGGCGGATGTCCGGTGGGATGTGAAAGCGGAGGCGAGCCGAGACTGGCGGAGCTGAAAAAAGAGCTGGAAGCCAGTGGCAAAAAAGTCACCGGCACCCAGCTGATTGATTTCCTGTGCAACAAGGCTCTGGTCGGGGCACAGCTTCGCTATCAAATCCCTGCTTTGAAAAATTCTGATGCGGTGCTGGTGGTGAGCTGTGGAGTGGGAGTGCAGGCAACCAGCCAGATGATTGACCTTCCCTGCCTTCCTGCCAATAACACCCTTTCCAGTCAGGGAATGCAGGGGCTCTGGCCCGGGGAGGAGCGGTGCGAGGGATGCGGAGATTGTGTGCTCCACCTCACCGGAGGAATCTGTCCGATTACCCGCTGTGCCAAGAGCCTGCTCAATGGCGCCTGCGGAGGCACTCACGAGGGAAAATGCGAGGTGGAAAAGGACCGGGACTGTGCCTGGTATTTAATTTATGAACGGCTTAAAGCCCTGGGCAAATTGGATAATCTGAAAAAGATGCCCAAGCTCAGAGACTATCGGAACTGGGAAGTTTCAGATAAAGAACGGGGAACTACTCGCTGGGCACTGGAAAAAGAGGTCATCTACAAAGCGAAAGCCAGCGAGCAATAATCAAAGGAGGGTTAGAGAATGAGCAAGCTGAAAGAAGCTCTGGAATCTGGAAAATTTGTCATTACCGGCGAGCTGGGACCTCCCAAAGGCGTAAATATAGAAAAAATGATGGAGGAGGCAGAGCAATATTTAAAGGATAGAGTGGTGGCAATAAATGTTACGGATAATCAGAGCTCAGTAATGCGAATCGGCTCGCTTGGAATCTGCGCCAAGCTGGTGCAGGAAGGATACGAGCCGATTTTCCAGATTACCTGCCGGGACCGAAACCGGCTGGCAATTCAATCTGATGTCCTGAGCGCCTATATTCTGGGAATCAGAAATATTCTCGCTCTCACTGGCGACCATCCCACTTTAGGAGACCATCCTGGCTCCAAGCCGGTTTTTGACCTGGATTCAGTCTCGCTCCTTATGACCCTGAATCAGCTGAAAGAGGGAAAAGACCTCTCTGAGAATGAGCTGGAAGGAGCTCCAGGCGAGATTTTTACCGGTGCCAGTGTTACCCCCGGGGCAGACCCGCTGGAGCCTCAGATTATCAAGATGGAAAAGAAGGTGGAGGCAGGAGCAAAATTCTTCCAGACCCAGGCAATTTATGAGCCTGCTAAATTTGAAAAGTTTATGAAAGAAGCGGAAAAATTTAAAGTGCCGGTGCTTGCCGGGATTGTGATTGTCAAGAGCGCAGGAATGGCAAAATATATGAATGCCAATGTTGCCGGGGTATTTGTGCCGGAGAACATCATCAAGCCCCTGGCAGAGGCGAGCAAGGAAGACAGACCCAAAGTTGCCATTGACCTGATGGCGAATTTAATGAAAGAGCTCAAGCCAATGTGCCAGGGCTTCCACATTATGGCAATGGGCTGGGAAAAATACGTGCCCGAGCTTCTGGAAAA
>CAZKMM010000174.1:0-3681 GCA_964553915.1 uncultured bacterium | reverse complement strand
TCTCTTACCGCACTTCCCATCATTGAAACTCAGGCAGGAGACATCTCCGCTTATATTCCCACCAATGTTATTTCCATTACTGATGGTCAGATATATCTGGAATCTGACCTGTTCTATGCAGGGTTTCGTCCTGCGGTAAATGTCGGCTTGAGCGTAAGCCGGGTGGGAGGCAATGCCCAGATTAAAGCAATGAAGCAGGTAGCAGGCTCACTCCGGCTTGACCTTGCCCAGTATCGGGAGATGGCCGCTTTTGCTCAGTTCGGAACCGACCTGGATAAGGCAACTTTGCAGATGCTTCGCCGGGGCGAACGGCTGATGGAGATTCTCAAACAGCCCCAGTATCAGCCAATGCCGGTGGAAAAGCAAATTCTAATTATCTATGCCGGAACCAATGGGTGGCTGGATGAATATCCGGTGGAAGTTCTGCAGAGATACGAAAAAGAGCTTTTCCGGTTTGTTGAGAACCGCTATCCAGAGGTCTTGAAGGAAATTAAAGAAAAGAAAGAGATTGCTGACGAGCTTGCAGAAAAAATAGATAAGATTTTAAGTGAGTTTAAAGAAGAATTTAAAGTAGAGCTTTAGGAAAATGTCTAGTTTAAGAGCAATAAGAAAAAGGATTCAAACTGTAAAGAACATCCAGCAGATTACCCGGGCAATGTATATGATAGCTGCCACCAAACTCCGCCGGGCTCAGCAGGAGGTGGAGGCAACTCGTCCTTATGCACAGGCACTGGATGAAATCATTCATCGTTTAATCCTCCGACTGGAACGACGAGAGCATCCTCTTCTGGTGGAAAGAGAGGAGAAAAAGGCGGAGCTGGTGTTTTTCACCTCGGATCGGGGCTTGTGTGGAGCATTTAATGAGAACCTGATTCGCTTTGCGGAGCGGTTTCTCAGGGAAAAAATTGAGCAGGAAAAAGAGGTTTCCCTGGTGCTGGTGGGAAGGAAAGCTATTGATTATTTTAAAAAGCGTCCGGTGAAGATTTCTCAGCAGTATCTTAATCCGGACCGGGAAGTGAGCTTTGAAAAAGCTAGGAACATTGCTGATGAAATCATCAAAAGGTATCTGGCAGAAGAAATGGATGCGGTATATATGATTTATTCGGTTTTTCATTCTCCGTTAGTTCAACGCCCCACCCTTTTTCAGCTCCTACCTTTTAAGCCCAAAGAGGAGCTAAAGCTTTTAACGGTAGAATATAAATATGAACCAGATGAGAAGACCATCCTGGACCATCTCCTTCCCCGCCAGATTCGTCAGCAGGTATTTCAGGCAATGCTGGAAACCCGTGCCAGTGAGCTGGGAGCAAGAATGAGCGCAATGGACCTGGCAACTCAGAACGCGGGAGAAATGATTGACCGACTTACTTTACAGATGAACCGGGCAAGGCAAGAAGCTATTACCAAGGAGCTTTTGGACATAATTACTGGAGCAGAGGCAATCAGGAAGTGAGGAGGAAAAAATGAAGGTGGGAAAAATTGTTCAGGTGATCGGACCCGTGGTAGATGTAAGGTTTGAGGGAGTGGAGCTTCCTCCCATTTACAACTCCCTGGTTACCACCAACCCGGCGATCAGTGATGAGCCAGATAATCTGGTGCTGGAAGTAGCCCAGCATCTGGGAGAAAGCACGGTTCGCTGTATTGCAATGGACGCCACTGATGGACTGAGGCGGGGAATGGAGGTGAAAGATACTGGCGAACCAATTAAAACCCCGGTAGGAGAAGCTATCCTGGGAAGAATTCTTAATGTGGTGGGGAAGCCAGTTGATGAAGGTCCGCCCGTAGAAACCGATAAATATCTTCCCATTCACCGCCCGGCTCCGGGATTTACTGAACAGGATACCCGGGTTGAAATGTTTGAAACCGGCATCAAGGTTGTAGACCTCCTGGAGCCTTATATGAAAGGCGGAAAAATCGGGCTTTTCGGCGGTGCCGGAGTGGGGAAAACCGTGATTATTATGGAGCTGATTCATAATGTCGCAATGCATCACGGCGGATATTCAGTTTTTGCCGGGGTAGGAGAGCGGACCCGGGAAGGAAACGACCTCTGGCTGGAGATGAAAGAGAGCGGGGTTATCAGTAAAGCTTCGCTGGTTTATGGACAGATGAACGAACCCCCTGGTGCCAGAGCCCGGGTTGGTCTTACCGCGCTGACCGTGGCAGAATATTTCCGGGATGAAGAAGGTCAGGATGTGCTGTTATTCATAGATAATATCTTCCGCTTTACCCAGGCGAATTCCGAGGTGAGCGCGCTTTTGGGGAGAATTCCCAGCGCAGTCGGATACCAGCCCACCTTAGGAACCGACCTGGGCGAGCTGGAAGAAAGAATTACCTCCACCAAAAAAGGCTCCATTACCAGTGTTCAGGCAATTTATGTTCCTGCGGATGACCTGACTGACCCGGCTCCTGCCACCACCTTTGCCCACCTGGATGCCACCACGGTTTTATCCCGGCAACTGGCAGAGCTGGGAATTTATCCAGCAGTGGACCCGCTGGATTCCACTAGTAGAATCTTAGACCCGCAGGTGGTGGGAGAAGAGCATTATTACGTAGCACGAGAGGTGCAGAGGATTCTCCAGAGATATAAAGACCTTCAGGACATAATCGCCATTTTAGGGATGGATGAGCTGAGCGATGAAGACAAGCTCACGGTTGCCCGGGCAAGAAAGATTCAGCGATTCTTATCCCAGCCCTTTCATGTTGCAGAGCAGTTCACTGGAAGGCAGGGAAGATATGTCAAAGTAAAAGACACTATTGAAGGATTCAAGATGATTGTAGAGGGCAAGCTGGACGATATACCGGAGCAGGCATTTTATATGGTCGGGACCATAGATGAAGTGATGGACAAAGCAAAGAAACTCGCGGCGTAAAAAAGATGGCAGAGAAATTCAAAATTCAGATTGTCACCCCGGAGCGGGTGGTATTTGAGGGAGAGGTAGAGGAGGTTTATGCCCCGGGCTGGGAAGGAGAGTTCGGAGTATTAAAAGGGCACGAGCCTTATATTTTCCTTTTGAAGATTGGTGAGATGCGAATTCGCCAGAACGGGAGCTGGATTTATTCCGCAATCAGTGGGGGATTATGCGAGGTGGATTATGATTCTATGCGGATTCTGGCAGAGACCTGCGAACTCAGTTATGAAATAGATGTGGAGCGAGCCCAGCGGGCAAGAGCCCGGGCAGAAGAAAAATTGAAAAAGCTAGACCCGTTTAAAGAGGAAAGAGAATTTTTGGAGGCTCAAACTGCGCTCCAGCGAGCTCTCATCCGGCTTCAGGTAGCCGGCAAAGGTCATTGATAATTTTTTCTCTACCCGCCTTACCTTACCATTTACAAAAACTAGCCATTTCCGTTAAAATGGAGTTTAAGAAGGAAATGGAGAAAAAATATCAGGAATGAAAGAGATAAGGCATCAGGATTATTTAGATTTTATTCGGAAAAGAAAGAAAGTAATAATTGATGATGTAGAAATCAAATTACAAGGGAAAAATATTAAATCTTACGCTCCCGCAGATGACTATATTCTGGAGCGGACCACCGTATGGAGCTTTCCTGACCGGGGAGATTGGGCTACTCACCAGGGGAATTACCGGGGAAACTGGTCACCTTATATTCCAAGAAATCTGATTTTGAAATATACCCAGAAGGGCGAGTGGGTTCTTGACCAGATGATGGGTAGTGGAACCACTC
>CAZKMM010000173.1:0-3709 GCA_964553915.1 uncultured bacterium | reverse complement strand
TTCAGTGAATTCAGTAATTCCATATCGAATTATAACTTTTGTTTCTTTTCTTTCAATTCCTAAGGGCTCAACAAATTATCTTTTTCGGCTCAAATTCTGAGCATTCATAACCTTTAAACATTCCGGTAATCAATGACCATCAGGCTGATTTTGTTGAATTATTCAATTGATAATTTAATAGTAATAATTTGATAAGGAGCAATTTTGAAAACCAGCTCCCGGGAGGATGAAAGTGTCAGCTCCTTCTTTTTCCTCTCCACCCCATCAACAATCCAGGCACGCCTGATGCGAAATATCGGGAAGAAAACCCGCACCTGATCGCTTCGGGAAGAAGTTTGATAAAACCTGAAAATATAACCCTCCCCATCCTCAGCTCGCTTCCAGCAGGTTAAAAGCACAGAGCTTGGCTTAAGCTCCAAAAAACTTCCACTAGGAGGAAATTTTCCCCGGGCGGTATCCACCAGCTGTGCAATTAGAGGTTCTGCCAGCTCCCATCCACTTTTTACTCCCCGTTCCTCAGTCTTTTCTGTGATTTCAATCCGATATTGCCAGACACCGCTCCCCTTCTGAGATGGGGAAAAATTGGTATTTTGATAGTTGTTCATAATCTCTGAGAAAATCCAGGGCTTGGATGGATTGTAGGGATAGGGCTCTGGCTTAAAAATAAAATATCCGGCTTTTTTAGTAATATTTCCCAGCTCCACCATTGGCGCCTGCCGGGAGCTCCAGATGATGCGGTAATTCCCCTTTTTACTTTTCAGCTCAACTGAATGAGCCAATGCATAATATTTGGCAAAACCATCAAGCTGGTCATAATAGGGACGCATCCGTGCATAAGGAGTTTCCAGCCAGAGCTCAAAATCATCCATTGCAAAAGGAAAAGCAAAATATCTTGCCTGGCAGAGCTGGTTTTGATATCGGGTGTAATGGTTGATAATATCAATCCATTTCAGCCCGGCATAAAGGCGAATTTCCTGGATAAGTTGAGCCCGGGGATTGAAAGGGTCAGAAATCTCCAGCTTTGCCCGGGCAAAAACCACATCTTGGGAGAGTTTAAGAGAGTTCACCTTTCCGCTTGCCCGCTGGTCAATCAGGTCATACGGGTCCTGTCTTCGGGCAATGAATTCCGCGATTTTTCCTTCTGATAGCTCCAGATTCAGCTTTTTATCCTTAATACTCTCCAGATATCCATCTTTGCCAAAGCGAAGAATAATATGTTCATTGGAAATACTTTTTTCTTGCTCGCAATCATTCAATAAAAAGGGAGAGGGGAAATTTAGCGGTTTTTCAGCAGGCAGAATAAGATAGGTTTTATATCCAACCGGGGGCACATCTCTGGCAATGAAATAAATTTTAACTAGACCCGACGCTAGCTTTTCAAGCTGGAAAGGAATCTGCTCATTGCTTCGGGCATCAATTATTTTTAGCCCGGGATATTTATGTTCCCGGAGCCAATCCTCACTCAACTCAAATTCCACCAGGTCGCTTCTTTTCCAGGAAAGAGGATTAAAAACCACCAGAGATGGCACTTTTCCTGCCACCAGTTCAGCCAGCTCCTTCAGGGTTTCTTTCCTTTTCTTAAGGGTAATATCGCTTGCTTCCTTCAACCATCCTGCTTTGGTCTGGTAAATCTTGTTATGCCTGGGAAGAAAGGTATTGCTGTACCCCCAGGTATGCTCATCAAAGAAGAGATTTTTTAAATATGCCAGGTCAATTTCCTTTTTAGGGTAAGACCAGTCCGGCTCAACAATGCTCAGGAGAGAGGAGAATAGCTCCAGTTCCCCAAGCCAGTGATGTAAATCTCTGCTCAGAGCTTCATCTTTTGCTTCGGTGATAACTCCATCTGCCCACCAGTCAGGCATATCTCCAGCAAGTTTGGGAATTTTATCAGGGAAGTTCTCTTCAAGATAATGGAAGAACATTTTGGGAGTGGCAGAAATAAGCTTTGGATAAGCAAATCTCTGATTCCAGGAACGAATTGTCTCCAGGGCAGAAAAACGAGGATAAGCATTGTCGGTATAAATATAGTGATCAAATCCGGAGCGAACCAGTTGAAGAGCATCATATTTATAACCTTCTTTTTCATAAGCTTGAAGCAGATTGATAATCCCGGGCAGGGTCTTTTTCAAACCGAAAAATAAATAAGGAGCTTCATGATATGAATGCGAACGCCAGACCAAAAGCTCGCCTCCATCTCTTCCCTGCCAGTAAAAAGCCTGGGGAGTATCTGAAGCATTAACCACTGCTCCGCCCCGATAAGTTAAATTTGGATTGAAAGAGAAATAATGCACCCCGGCACTGCTCATCACTGAAACCTCTCCCCAGGTAAAGCCCGGAACATCATTATGCATTACAGTCTCTACTTTACCTCCGAGCAGAGGCTCAAGCTCCCTTAAAGAGGGATAAATCTCTCGGAAAAGTTCCTCATATCCAGCAGTGGGGGAATGCAGATGCATAAGCTTGGCACATATCTCCAACCTGTCTTCCCGGGCGAGCCGACGAAGCTCCTCAAGTCGGTCCGGATGAGTTTTAAGAAAATGAATAATGGTATAAGAGCCTTCAACCGTCCAGCGAAATTGATTCTCTTTTTCCCAATCCTGGGTTCTCCGGGCATATTCCAGCACCCGCTCCAGAATCTTATCTCGTTTGATAAAAACCTTTTCCTGAGTATCAGTATAGCCAATGTCCAGGTGAGAAAGAAAAACAATAAACACCTTCCAGAGCCGGGCAGGGGACCAGTTAAAAACCAGCCGTTGAACCGGATTTCCAGAGATAACCAGCTCCAGAATAAGTTTTCCTTTTTCCCGTTGGTCAGGAATTTTAATTACCGGAGATAAACTGCCCCCTCCGAGCTGAAAATGATTTGAATATATTTCTCCATCCGGACGAATTGCCTTGATTTCCACCTGCTCTTTTGAATAGCTCCTGCCCTCAAGCTCTGCCCAAGCCAGTTGTAAAAGTCTGCCCTCTTCTTCCACAAAAAAGAAGCTAGGATAAATTGCCTTTATCTTTACCTTGCTTTCTTTAAAAATTTGCTCGGATTCCGGCAGCGCGGGAACAGTAAAATGGTGCCTTAAAAAATCCCCGTTCTCACTGGAATTAAGAGCAGATGAAATTAAAAGTAAAATTGCAAAACATAATTTTTTCATCACTCTCCTCCGTTTTTCATTTCTGCCCAAATCTTTAAAAACAGTTCTTATTTATTTTTTAGCATCAGTTTTATTGATGTAAAAAACTTAGCCCAATAAACCGAGGAACGATAGAGTTATATCAAATTTTTTACTGTGGGTAAAAAGCGTTATCTGGAGTTAATTTTTTGTTGGTTCAGTAAATTTGACGAAAAAGATGAGCGGTTTTAGTTTTCAAATTATTTCTGGCGGTTTTTCAGAAGTGCCTGTAAAAGGGCAGGGATAAAAGATTTCCGCTTCTATGATTTCCCGCAAACCTTTATTTTATGGAAGGGAAGAAAATGGGACCGGACCGAGTAATTATGCAAATTATTGCTCACAAGCCCCTGACAACGCTTAATCGCTATAACTGAATTACTGAATTGATGAAGAAGACCTGCCCGAGGCAGTCAACCTATGAAAACTCTAGAATATTTTTAGAACATTTGCCTGAAAGGAAAAGGGCGGATAGCGATAAGCCGTTGACTTTAAAGTGGCCGGGGACGGAATCGAACCGCCGACACGCGGATTTTCAGTCCGCT
>CAZKMM010000172.1:0-3726 GCA_964553915.1 uncultured bacterium | reverse complement strand
AGTTTCTGGATGTATCTCTGGGGAATTACCTGCGGATATGGAACAAACATCTGGCTCTGGATTTTCTGGTCAGCGGTTATTGCCCTGAGCTTTGGCGCTACCTACTGGCTGGGTGGAAATAGCCTGGTTCAGCTTGAAAGCACAATTCGCCAATCACCAGATATTTTTACCTATTTTTACTATAGCATCGTTACCTTCACCACCCTGGGCTTTGGTGATGTTGTTCCCACCAGCTGTGTGGGGGAGGTGATTGTCACCTTTGAGGTTATTATAGGCTATATAATGCTCGGTGGTTTGATCAGCATTTTTGCCAATCTTCTGGCTCGTCGGGCATAATCTTTAAGCGGTTTGACAGGGAAATTCCTTCGGGTTTATACTCCAAATGAATTAAAATGGAACGGGTATTGATTGTCATTCCAGCCCGCTATCAATCGCAGAGATTTCCGGGAAAGACTCTGGTGGATATTCTGGGCAAGCCAATGGTTCAGCGGGTGTGGGAGCGTGCCAGCCAGTCGGAGCTGGCAGATGAGGTGATTATTGCCACTGATGATGAGCGGGTGTTTAAAACCTGCGAGGGCTTTGGTGCCAAGGTGATTATGACTTCTTCTGAGCATCGTTCGGGCACGGAGCGGGTTTCTGAGGTGGCAGAGAAGCTGGAATTTGAGATTATCATCAATCTTCAGGGTGATGAGCCTTTATTTTCTCCCCGGGCAATTGACCAGCTTATTCAGGTGATGCGGGAGGAAGAAGATGTTCAGATGGCATCGCTCCGGGTGGAGATTAAAAGCTATGAGGATTATTTAGACCCGACTGTGGTTAAGGTGGTATGTGATGACCAGGACTGGGCGCTTTATTTCAGCCGGAATCCTCTTCCTTATTATCGGGGCAGGGAAAAAGAGCTTGAGGATTGGAAAAAAACCGGAGCCAGACCCAAAGAGCTGAATCCTCCGCCTTACAAGCATCTGGGGATTTACGGGTATCGTCGGGATTTTTTAACTGCATTTTCCCGTCTGCCCCAGAGCGGGCTGGAGCAGGCAGAGAGGCTGGAGCAACTTCGGGCGCTTAGCTGGGGGTTCAGAATCAAGGTGCCGGAGACCGAATTTGATTCCATCAGCGTGGATGTTCCTAGAGACCTGGAAAAGGTAATCCAAATCCTGGAGAAGGAAGAGAAAAAATGAGTGCTCGGGCAGGAAAAAGCCAGCGACCGGTGAAATATATTTTTGTTACCGGCGGGGTGGTAAGTTCTCTGGGCAAGGGAATCAGTGCCGCGAGCATAGGAGCATTATTGGAGGCACGGGGTTTAAAAGTCACGCTATTAAAGATGGACCCGTATATAAATGTTGACCCGGGCACAATGAGTCCATATCAGCATGGTGAGGTTTTTGTCACAGATGACGGAGCAGAGACCGACCTGGACCTGGGCCATTATGAGCGGTTTACCCATTCGGTGCTGGGCAGGAAAAACAATTTTACCACCGGTCAGGTTTATGAGACGGTAATCAACAATGAGCGGAAGGGAATCTATCTGGGAAGCACGGTTCAGGTGATTCCTCATATCACTGATGAAATCAAGCGGAGGATTCGGCTCCTGGCTGATGATGTGGATGTTGTGATTGTAGAAGTGGGCGGAACCGTGGGAGATATAGAAAGCCTGCCTTTTTTAGAAGCAATTCGTCAGTTTCAATATGATGTGGGTCCTGAGCATTGTTGTTATGTCCATGTGACTCTGGTGCCGTATATTCAGGCGGCCGGGGAGCTTAAGACCAAGCCCACCCAGCACAGCGTTAACAAGCTTCAGGAGATTGGAATTCGCCCGAATATCCTCATCTGCCGGTGCGACCGCCCGCTTCCTGATGATGTTAAGGCGAAGATTGCTCTTTTTTGTAATGTGAGCAAGGAGCGGGTTATATCTGCCCGGGATGTGGATACAGTATATCAACTTCCGATTCTTCTCCACGAAGAGGGCTTGGATGACCAGCTGGTAGAGGTTCTGGGCATCTGGACCGGGGCTCCCAAGTTAGAGCAGTGGCAGGAGATTGTTAAGCGGGTGCGGGAGCCAAGACAGGAGGTTACTATTGGTATTGTTGGAAAGTATGCCAGTTTAAAGGAATCTTATAAAAGCCTTCACGAGGCGCTGGTTCACGGAGGAATCGCTAATAACTGCCGGGTAAAGCTGGAATATATTGAATCAGACCAGTTAGAGAAACAATCGGATTTAAAAGCCGGGCTCGGTCGCTGTGATGGAATTCTGGTTCCAGGGGGGTTCGGTGAGCGAGGCACCGAGGGAAAGATTATGGCAATTCAATTTGCCCGGGAAAAGAAAGTGCCTTTTTTCGGGATTTGCCTGGGGATGCAGATGGCAGTGGTAGAATTTGCCCGGAATGTCTGCGGGTTAAAAGGGGCGAATTCCACGGAATTTGACCCGGATACCCCTCATCCAGTTATTCACCTGATGGAAGACCAGAAGTATATTGAACAGCTGGGCGGGACAATGAGGCTGGGGGGATGGGACTGTGTGCTGGATAAAAAGTCTTTAGCTTACAAGGCTTATGGGGTGGAGCAGATTCGGGAACGGCATCGGCACCGCTATGAGTTTAATAATGCATATCGGGAGAAGCTGAGCCGGAAGGGACTTAAGCTCACCGGCTTTACTCCTGACCATCTTTTGGTAGAGATTATTGAGCTGGACCGAAGGAGGCATCCCTGGTTTTTGGGGTGCCAGTTTCATCCAGAGTTTCGCTCCCGCCCCTGGCTACCTCATCCTCTTTTCCGGGAATTTATCCGGGCTTCGCTTCAGCATAAAAAACAGCGTCGCAAAAAGAAGTAGTTTAAATGCCGGAGAAGAAGAAATTTTTTATCCGAGATATTGAGGTGGGAGGGGGAGAGCTATTTTTAATTGCTGGACCCTGCGTGATTGAAAGCGAGGAGCTTAGCTTTGAGATTGCCCGCCAGCTTAAAGAAATCTGTCAGCGGGTAGGGATGGGTTTGATTTTTAAAGCCAGCTTTGATAAAGCGAACCGCTCCAGTATAGATTCTTATCGGGGTCCTGGTTTGAAGGAGGGTTTGCGGATTTTAAAAGCGGTGCGAGAGGAGCTGGATTTGCCGGTGCTTTCTGATATTCACGAGCCAGCACAGGCAGAGCCTGCTGGAGAGGTGCTGGATGTGATTCAAATCCCGGCATTTCTCTGTCGGCAGACTGATTTAATCCTGGCAGGTGCCCGAACCGGGAAGGCACTTAACCTTAAAAAGGGGCAGTTTTTATCTCCTTATGAAATGGCAAATGTGGTGGAAAAAGCGGTTCGGGGAGGTGCGGAAAAGATAATGCTTTGTGAAAGAGGGACATTTTTTGGCTACAATAATCTGGTGGTGGATTTTCGGAGCCTGGAAATAATGGCGGAGCTGGGCTATCCGGTGGTTTTTGATGCCACTCATTCGGTTCAGAAGCCGGGCGGAGCAGGAAAGGCAAGTAGCGGTGAGAGAAGATTTGTTCCGCTTTTAGCAAGATGTGCGGTGGCAGGTGGGGTGGATGGAATTTTTATGGAGGTTCATCCTCAGCCGGACAAAGCTCTGAGCGATGGAGCCAATATGCTTCCACTTTCTGAGCTGGAAGGCTTGCTTAAAAAATTGGTTGAAATTCACAAAACTGTTTCAGAATAAATATGACGAAAAATAAGCAATAGAAATTGCAGGAAAATTTCGCAAGCTGGCAAGAAAGATTCTTGGATT
>CAZKMM010000171.1:0-3804 GCA_964553915.1 uncultured bacterium | reverse complement strand
TTTGGGTTGAGAAGCTTTCTTTTTACCTTTGGGCATAATTTTTCCTCCGTTACCTGCCTTTGTCTTTTTTGCTCTGGAAGCTTTTTTTTGCCTGTGCTCATAGCTCGGATTGAGTTTTTATT
This sequence comes from uncultured bacterium, assembly GCA_964553915.1. GTDB lineage: Bacteria > RBG-13-61-14 > RBG-13-61-14 > RBG-13-61-14 > DRUE01 > CAZKMM01. The sequence goes on along the minus strand of CAZKMM010000171.1, from coordinate 3,682 downwards.
TTTCAATTTTCTGGACAATTGAAATTAAATTATAAATAAAAAAATTTTTGCTTTAATAAAATTTTGAATAAATTTTAAAATAATTTTAACTTTTTGTCAAGTTTTTTCAGAAGGCAGGAACAAAGCAGAGAAAGAAGTTATTAAAGATGAAGAGAAAGACTTTTGAGCGGGGAAATTTTATCGTTCAGCTTTTAAAACCAGATGGTTTTAGAATCTGAGCTATTCTTTTGGTCAGGTGAAACAGAGAGGCAGGCTCAAAACTGGATTGATTTTATCTAAAAAATTTTTCCCCCAAGGAAAATTTGGGAAGTTTTTATTGTTTTGATTGCTGGCAGGAAAAACAGAGCACATTGATTAAAAGGAGATGCCCCGCTCTTGCTCTGAAAAGAAAAATCCGATATACCTAATCTGGTTTGGCTGGGAAGAAGGAATTTTTAAAACCGCTGGAGCGGGTTCGGGTGGTATTGGTGGAGCCCAAATTCAGCGGAAATCTGGGCTTGGTTGCAAGGATTATGAAGAATCTGGGTTTTTCTGAGCTTCGGCTGGTTCGTCCCAGGGCAGAATTAAACAAGACCGCATATCTTCGGGCAGTGATGGCTGGAGATATTCTGGATGAGGCAGAGATTTATGATGAGCTTTTTCCTGCGGTGAAAGACTGCGGACTGGTGATTGGCACTTCCCGTCGGCATGGAGTAAAGCGAAAGAACATCATCAGTGCAGAGGAGATGGCAGAGCTGGTGGTTTCGGCTCTTTCTGCTAATCAGGTGGCAGTGGTGTTCGGCTCTGAGGATGTGGGCTTGAGCAATCAGGATTTAAAGTATTGCCAGTGGGTGGTGGGGATTCATCCGGGAACAGAATATGAGTCTTTAAGCTTAAGCCATGCGGTGGCAATAGTTTTATGGGAGATAAATTCTAAGCTCCGCCATCCCAGAGAGAGTGTGCGCCGGCTGGCAACCGGCGAGGAGCTGGAGCGGATGTATAAAGATTTAGAGGAGATTCTGGTGGAGATTGGTTTTATTGAAAGAGGAGACCCGAGACGGATGCTCTTGAGCTTTCGGGCAATGCTCAACCGGGCAGGGTTGAGTCCGAGGGAGGTAAAAATCTGGCGGGGAGTATTTCGTCAAATTCGCTGGAGAATAGAGCAGGCAGAAAAAAATAAAGAAAGGAGCAAGGAATGATGCGGAAAAGGCTTTTGTTTGGGGGATTGATTTTGGCGGTGTTCTTTGGGCTGGAGCTGAATGCTCGGACAAGAGCTGGGCTGGGCAAACTTCTGGAATATCAGGTGGTATCTGATGGGGTTTTAGTTCAATTTGAGCAGGGTAAGATGAAGTTGAGCAAGCTGGGAGAGGGAATTCTCCGGGTTCGGGCAACCAGAGATAATTTTGAGCCAGACCATTCTTTTGCTCTCTGGAAGCAGGCACCCAAGCCCGAAGTTCTCTCCGTGGAAAAAACCCAAGAAGGATTGATTTTTAAAACCGCTCTTTTTTGGGGAAAGCTGATAACAGATGGGGGGAGGATAGAAATTTATGACTCAAGCGGAAGGCTTCTTCTTAAAGAGCCAGAGGATGGCGGGGTCTTTTTTAAAGGAAATAAGCCGGGAGTGATTCGTCAGATTTTTTCCGGGGAGCATTTTTATGGGTTCGGAGAAAAGACCGGTCCCTTTGATAAACGGGGCGAGCGGATGATTATGTGGAATACCGACCAGATTTACAACACTCATACTGACCCGATATACCAATCTCATCCTTATTATCTGGTGATGCGGGAGGGGATTAGCTATGGGATTTTTCAGGATAATACCTATCGGTCGGTTTTTGATGTGGGAGCGAGCGACGAGGAGAGGTTAGTTTATCAGGCGGATGGGGGGGAGCTGAATTATTATTTTCTCTACGGACCTTCTCCCAAGCAGGTGATAGAGAGATATGCCAGCCTGGTGGGGCGGTATCCTCTTCCTCCGCTCTGGGCAATTGGGTATCAGCAGTGCAGATATAGTTATCGGAATGAGGCAAAGGTTCGCCGGATTGCCGGGAAATTCCGCCGGTTTCAAATTCCCTGCGATGTGATTTATCTGGATATCCACTATCTTGATGACTATAAGGTCTTTACCTTTCATCCCCAGCGATTTCCTGACCCCAAAGGGCTTTTAGATGACCTGGAAAAAATGGGCTTTAAAACCGTGGCAATAGTTGACCCGGGAGTGAAAATCGAGCCGGGGTATTTTGTTTATGAGCAGGGATTGAAAAATGATTATTTCTGTCGGGATAAAAATGGCGGATATTTTCAAGCCCGGGTCTGGCCAGGAGAAGTTTACTTTCCGGATTTTCTCCGTCCAGAGGTGAGAAAATGGTGGGGGGATTTGCATCAGGTTCTTTTAGATGCTGGTGTGGACGGCATCTGGAATGATATGAATGAGCCAGCCGGATGGGTAAAAGATATTCGGCTGGGGAGCCTGATGGTATCAATGGGCAAACCGAACTGGCTGGAGATGGTGCACGGAAGCAGGGATAATCCGGTGGAGCACGCAAAGATTCATAATGTTTATGCTCTCCTGGAGGCTCAGGCTACTTATGAAGGATTAGCCCGGCTGAGACCAGGGCAAAGACCATTTATGATTACCCGGGCAGGGTATCCGGGGATTCAGCGCTATTCTGCGATTTGGACCGGAGACAATTTTGCTAACTGGGAACAGCTGAGAATGACTCAGGCAATGCTCTTAAATATGAGCCTGAGCGGATTGATTATGATTGGGGCGGATATTGGCGGATTTACCGGAGCACCGAGCGGAGAGCTTTATACCCGCTGGCTCCAGCAGGGGATTTTTTATCCATTCTGCCGGACTCACACCGCGGTATATCATCCCTCTCAGGACCCGTTTTCTTATGGAAAAAAAGTCAGAGAGGTCAGCAAAAAGGTAATAGAGCTTCGCTATCGGCTTCTGCCTTATACTTACAGTTATTTCTGGCAGGCGTATCAAAAAGGTTTGCCTGTGCTTCGTCCCTTGTTTCTGGAGTTTCCTGAAGATGAGCGCACTTATCAGATTTCCGAGCAATTTATGTGGGGGGAATGGCTTTTGGTGGCACCGGTTTTAAAAGAAGGTGCCCAGCAAATAACCATTTATCTGCCAGAAGGAAAGTGGTATTGGTTTGAAAGCTCTGAAGAGCTGAAAGGAGCTGGGAAAAAGGTAATCCCGGTGGAGCTATCTTCACTTCCGGTTTTAGTTCGGGAGGGAGCGATTATTCCTCTGGCACCGGTGATGAATTACACCTGGGAAAAATCCTGGTCTCCGCTCAGTTTAGAAATTTATCCTTCGGAGAAAAAAACCTGTTTTGATTATTATGAAGATGACAAGTTCAGCCCGGATTACCTTAAAGGTAAATATTATCTGGCACGGATTTGTCAGAAGGGAGGAGCAGGCGGTCTGGAGCTGAGTCGCGAGGTTCTGGTTCAGGATTATCAAGTTCCGGCTCGTAGTTTGCTTATAAGAATATTTTCCCGGTCTCAACCCGAGCGAGTAATTTTTTATCAGGCGGGCAGGGAACAAGAATTACCTTATAATTATATTGCCAAAGAAAAAAGGCTGGAAATTCAAATTCCCGATTCTGGAGCAAGCTTCAAAGTTAAAATTAAATAAAAAAAACCGGGCGGAGCTTTCTGGCTCCGCCCGGAGTTATCACTGATTTTG
>CAZKMM010000170.1:0-3849 GCA_964553915.1 uncultured bacterium | reverse complement strand
CAGTGCCTGATGAATCTGCTCGGTCTCTTTGCAAAGACCAATTTTTTTCACTTTGAGCCGGCTAAGAAAATACTGGTAAATCTCCAGACGCTGGGCAAAAGGAAGACGGTATCTTCCGTCCGGGTCTTTCTCATCTACTCCGTATTTGAATACTTCTTTATGAGAAGCATATTGAGGGAGATTGGGGAAGTAGCGGAGGGTGCCAAGGGTGACGGTCTCGGGCTGGATTTGGTTTATTTCTTCAATCAGTTCTTTATAAGCCTCTTTCCAGTCCGGAATCGGGATGATGGGGTCAATCCTCAAGCGGAGATTCCAGCCCAGATTTTTTAAAGTTCTTCCCGCAGAAAGCCTCTTTTCTGGTGCTGGAGCTTTTCGCTCATATTTTTCAGCCACCTTTGGAGCATTAAGAGAAAAACTGACAATCACCTGAGGAGTAGGCTCAAGCTTGGCAAGTTCAGAGATATTGGTTGATTTAGAAAGGAGCAGAAGCTTATGTTTTTTTTGCTGGGCAAAAAGTGGCACCAGGTTTGGGGTAAGTTTAATTTCGGAATCCCAGAGCAGACTATCTGCCAGCTCCCCGGCATTTAACACTGAAGGCTTTTCAGTAGCATAAAGCCAGTGGCGAATTTCCTGAAACATTCGGGCGGTATTGGAAAAAACCGTGGGCTTTGGCCAGTGCCGGAGAGTTAGCTTTAAATAACAATAATCACACTTAAAAATACAGCCATTGGCAAAAGCCAAAATATAAAAATGCGGGCAAATAATTCCGGGCGGAGTTTTATCAAAATAATGGATAAATTTGCTATATCTTCTTCGCAGGACAAACCCGGCTTTTCTTTGAATTTTTTTATTCAAATGAAAAAGTGGCTCTTCCCCCTGAGCTTTTTCTTTTTTGGGTTTTTTCTGCTTTTTGTAAGTGCCCATTGTCCGATGAGCTTTCCAGGCTCGGATGGTGTGTTCTTTGATTCCGAACTTTTCCGCCACTTCCGAAAGGGGAAGATGAGGATTGGCATCAACAAAATCCAGAACCTGCTGACGAATGGAGCGGAGGCGGGCATCCCTTTTTTTCTTTTTTACCCGGGCTTGATATTCCCCCAGCTCCTGTTTTGCTCGCTCTTTTTCCAGCTCCAGTTCCGTCTGGTTAAGCTCATCTTTTTTCGGCTTTTTCATTTTAAAAAATTCTTTGGGGAAATTCTAAAATTATTTTTTAATCCGGTCAAATAAAAATGTTTAACTCAGCTCCCAAACAGCATTCTCACCTTTTGCTCAAACTGCTTTTGAGAAAAACTTTTTTAAATTTAGCAACAATTGAACATAGTGTTGCTCTTGACCTTTTTGCCGGAAGCGGAGAAATCTCCTCCCGGCTTTATCTGGACTTTGAAGAAATCCATCTGGTAGAAAAAGACCCAAAAAGATTTGCCGGACTAAAAGAAAAATTTTCTCATCTGGAAAAAGTCCATCTCTGGCAAATGAATAATCTGGATTTTTTAAAAGAGCATCTCCGCTCCATTCCAGATATAACCCTGGTGGATTTTGATGCTTATGGCTCACCCAATCACCAGATTCTGGAGTTCTTTAAAAATTATCCCTTTAGAAATTCTCTTTTAATTTTTGCCACTGATGGGGGGAGATTAGCCCGAATTCGGGCACGAAGATTTAATCCCGCTTTATATTTTGCTGGACCCGAACAAAAAAGCGGAGCGGGTTATGACCCGGTTCTAACTCATAACTATCAGAAACTAATTCAGGGTTTCTGGAAGGAGCTTGCGAAAATCTATGGCTTTGAAATCAAACTATTTAAACTGCTCTGGAACAAAACCAAAGGAGTGGCTTATTATGGACTCTGGCTCGCTTTCCCAAAATAAGCCGGAATTTTGCTGGCTGAAGTGCGAGGCTCTGGTGCCCAACCCCTGGAATCCCAATCGGATGAACTCTGAGCAATTTAAAAAGCTTAAATCCGAGATTCAATCCCGGGGAATGATTCTGCCTCTGGTGGTCCGCCCGCTGGAAGGAAGGAAAAAATTCCAGATTATTGACGGAGAGCACCGCTGGAAAATTGCCCGGGAGCTAAAATTAAAGTCTCTCCCCTGTATTGTCGTCTCCTTAGATGATATTCAAGCCCAGATTAAAACCCTTCAGCTTAACCGGCTTCGGGGAGAAGATGACCCGCTCCTTCTTGCCCGCCTGCTCCGGGAATTAGATTTCAAGCTGGAAAGAGAAGAGCTTTATTCTCTGCTTCCGTATGATTCATTTGAAATAAATGAGCTTCTTGAACTTTTAGAATTGAACGAAAATCCCAAAGACCAAAAAGAGTTGGAACAGGAAATCAAAAAACTGGGCACGGAAAGAATTTTTTCCCTGGTGGTCTCTGAAGAAGAGAAAAAAATCATTGAGCAGACAATTTTTTTCTTTCAGAATCAGAAAGAAGAAGAGATTTCTCCGGGCTCGGCTCTTGCCCAAATCTGTCAGGCTTATCTGCAAACCCGTAGAAAAGTCTAATTTGAATTCCAATGTCCATCTCCCAAAAAGAAATCTTAAAGCAACTGCTGAAACTCCTGGAACAGGAAAATTTTGCCCCGCCGGATTATCTTGCTCTTCCGGAAAAATTCGTCCAGCAAATTCTTGGTTATCAAATGGAATGGTTCCACAAGCAATGGCTGGAAATTCAGCTCAACCATCCCCGAAGCTTAATCCTCGCTCCCCGGGGGCACGGGAAAAGCACCATCTGCACCATTTCTTATTCTCTTTTTCAACTTCTGAAAAATCCTGATTTAAGAATTCTTATTGTCTCCAACACCCAGTCGCAGGCGAGTGCTTTTTTAAGAGAAATCCGCTCTCATCTGGAATCCAACCCGAAAATTCTCTCCTGCTTCCAAAACCTGGTGGGTAAGCCCTGGAACGAGCAGGAAATAAATTTAAAAATCCGTGCCGGAAAAAGCAAAGAAGCTAATATCACCGCAATGGGGGTATTGGGTCCGATTATCGCCCGCCATTATGATGTAATCATTCTTGATGATGTGGTGGATGAGGAGAACTCGCGAACTAAGTCTCAGAGGGAAAAGCTCCTGGTCTGGTATTATAAAGTCCTCCTTCCCTGCCTTGAACCTGAAGGCAGGCTTCACATCATTGGCACCCGCTACCATTATCTTGACCTTTACGGACATTTAATTGAGGGGGAATTTAAAAAATGCCACTGGATATATCGGGCAATCCAGCAAGACGAAAATGGCAAATCTGCTCTCTGGGAAGAAAAGTTCCCGCTTCAGCTTCTAGAAGAAAAACGCCAACAAGCCGGCACAAGCATTTTTAATTCTCAATATCAGAATGATGTTGAGCTGATGAAAGGAAGAATTTTTAAGCCAGAGTGGTTTCAGTATTATTCCTCTGCTCCTTTAAAATTGAAAAAAGCTATTGGAATAGATTTGGCGTTGAGCGAGAAGAAAAGAGCTGATTTCTTTGCTCTGGTGGTAGCCGGAAGAGAAGAAAAATCCGGAAAGATTTATTTATTGGACTGGTTTAAAGACCGGCTCAGTTTTTCCCGCCAGGTTCAGGTGGTAAGGAATTATTTTCAAAAACATAACCAGCCAGATTCTCCGGTGGTGCGGGTGTGTGTGGAGGCTAATGCTTATCAGGAGGCTTTTGCTCAGAAGTTGAGAGAGGTTGGTTTGCCGGTAAAATCTGTGGTTCGGGTTCGGGACAAGCTCTCTCGTGCCTATCAACTTCAGGCAAGGTTTGAAAATGGAGAGATTTATTTCCCCCAAAAAGGAGCCGAGCCTTTAATTGAGGAGCTACTCCTTTTCCCGGAAGCGGAACATGACGACCTCTTTGATGCCCTGGAGCTGGCAGTGA
>CAZKMM010000169.1:0-3860 GCA_964553915.1 uncultured bacterium | reverse complement strand
TAATTCCGGAACCAGAAATTTCAGGAAGAGGCTCACTTCCAATCCAGAGGCTTTCGCCCGGCTCCCGAGCCGATAACCCCGCATAAGGATATAATTCCCGCATCAGCTCCAGATTCCTCTCCAGCTGAATAAACCTTCCCTCCCTTTTAACTCCATAATATCTCTCCAGTGCCCAGCGGTAATATACCTCTAAGATTACATACGGGATTGGTTTTAATCCACAGGCTTTTTCGGCTTCTTCTAATGCTTCCCGGTCATCAGGATTGAGCATTGCCAGATAGAGCCTCTTTGCCAGCTTGCGAAAAGGTATCATTTCATAGCGAATCACCAAATCCTTGGGCAGGGTTTTGATAACTTCTTCAGGAATCTCTTTTAATTCTTCCAGAGTCACTGCCTCTGCCTGATATTTTTCACCCAAAGCCTCTGCCAGCTCCTTTTCCGTAATATGCCCTAACTCCAAAAGCACAGTGCCGAGCTTCCCCCCAAAAAGAATCTGGCACTGAATCGCCTGATTGAGCTGAGCCTGGGTTATGAGATTTTTTTCAGTCAGGATTTCTCCCAGGGTTTTCATATTTTCACTATATCAAATTTTTGCTAAAAAATCAGGTTTGGGAAATTCTCCTCCTGAGGCTATAATCTGGGAAAATGAAGTCAGTGGCAACATATATTGTCCGACGTCTTCGGGAAAAAGGATTTTCCGCATATCTGGTGGGGGGATGCGTTCGGGATTTGCTTCTGGGAATTCGTCCCAAAGACTGGGACATTGCTACTGATGCTCGTCCGGAAGAAATCCAGAAATTGTTCAGAAAAACCATTCCAGTAGGAGCAAAGTTTGGGGTGGTGATTGTCCGTCTTCGGGGAAAAAATTATGAGGTCGCTACCTTCCGCCGAGACCTGGAATATAAAGATGGAAGACATCCAGCAGGAGTGGAATTTGCTGGACCCAGAGAAGATGCCCTTCGGAGGGATTTCACCATCAACGGAATGTTCTATGACCCGCTTGAAGATAAAATTCTTGACTTCGTGGGCGGAAAAAAAGACTTAAAAAAGGGAATTATTCGGGCAATTGGCGAGCCAGAGCAGAGATTTGAGGAAGATAAACTCCGGATGCTTCGGGCAGTGAGATTCTCCGCCCGGTTCAAATTCCCGATCGAACCCAGAACCAAATCTGCCATCAAAAAACTTGCTCCCAAGATTCTGGAAGTTAGCCCGGAGCGAATCCGGGAAGAACTCATCCAGATTTTTACCCAGAAAAATCCAGACCTGGGATTGGAACTGATGGATGAGCTGGGTCTTTTGGAACCAATCCTTCCGGAAGTCTCAGCAATGAAAGAAGTGCCTCAACCACCAGAATTCCACCCTGAAGGCGATGTTTTTACCCATACCAAACTGATGCTTGGGCTTATGAAAAAGCCCAGCCCGGAACTGGCTTTCGCGGTTCTGCTCCACGATATAGGTAAGCCTCAAACTATCAGCTTTGAAGACCGAATCAGATTTAATAATCACGCGGTGGTCGGAGCAGAAATGAGCGAGAAAATCCTCCGCCGGCTCCGGTTCTCCAACCAGCAGATTAAAATCATCACCTCACTGGTCCGGGACCATCTCAAATTTATGGAAGTGAAAAAGATGAGAGAAAGCACCCTGAAAAAATTCCTGCTGAGTGAAAATTTTGAACTTCACCTGGAACTCCACCGCCTGGACTGCCTTGCCAGCCATAAAGACCTTTCCAGCTATAAATTTGTTAAGAAAAAGCTTGAAGAATTTAAAGAAGAGCTTGAAAAACAAAAGAAAAAACCCAAAAGACTAATCACCGGAAATGACCTGATTGCTCTGGGATTAAAGCCTGGTCCGATTTTCCGCCAGATTTTGGAAGCGGTTGAAGATGCCCAGCTGGAGGGAAAAATTAAAACCAGAAAGCAGGCACTGGAATGGGTAAAGGAATTTATTAAAGACAAAAAACCGCAAAAGAAAGGAGAGGAAAATGAACAATGAACTTCATCCTGCCTTTTCCCATCGCAAGTATATTTTCAGACGCAAGATTTTCAAGCTGGTTGGTGGAGCTTTTCATATTTTTGATGAAGCAGGTAATTTGCTTCTTTATTCTGAGCAAAAGGGGTTTCGGCTTCGGGAGGATATGCGGATCTGGGCTGATGAGAGCAAATCTCAGGAGCTACTTCAAATCAAAACTCCGCAGATTCTAGATATAGGTGCCACTTACTATGTTTATGACCCTCTAGAGCAAAGAAAAATAGGGGCACTGAGAAGAAAAGCTTTAAAATCTATTTTCCGTGATGAATGGAGCTTCCTTTCCCCAGAAGATGCTGAGCTGGGAAAGATGACCGAGTCCAGCCTTCTCGGTGCTCTTTTGAGCAGATGGTTCAATCTGGTTCCGCAGAGCTATTCAATTCTAGACCTAGGGGGAAGAGAAATTGCCATTATTCGCCAGCATTTCAACCCCTTTGTGCTTAAATATACAATGGATATTTTATTTCCGGATCCATCAATCGACCCCAGGCTATTGGTCTCAGCCGGGATTTTGCTCTGTGCCATAGAAAGGCGTCAGCAGTGATATTTATACTTTGACCTGCTTCCATTTTCCCTGTTTAACTGCCAAGGAAAGGAAGATTGCCCGGAAAAGGAAATCCGGGAAGAGACTGAGCCAGAACCAGTGCACCGGGAGGTGGAATCCGCGCCAGAGAATCAGGGCAATTCCAATTCTAAAAAAATACATTCCCGTTCCCTGAATCACCATTGGAATCTTGGTTGCCCCTGCTCCTCTAAGCCCGCCCGCACTGATAAAGGCAATCGCTACCAGAGGAAGACAGATAGCAATGGTTTTAAGATAAAGTTCCGCAAGTCCCTGAGTGTAAAGCGAGCTGGCAGGGAACAGGGACTGAATAAACCAGCCGGCTCCAAAAAACAAAACCACTGCTAAAATTCCCATCCAGACCAAACAATAACGCACATTTACCACAATGCTTCGCTCCGCCAGGTCCGGTCTTTTGGCTCCGAGAAAAATTCCTACCATTGTGGTCACCGAGGCCCGATAAGCCATTGCCGGAATCTGGGCAAAAGGCAAAACTGTAATCCCGATTACATAACTGGCGCTAGCTTCGGTGCCAAAATGATTGATGATGGAAACAAATCCAATCAAGCCCACCTGAATCAGTTCCCATTCAATCGCGGTGGGACCGCCAATTCTAATAATCCGCCAAACAGTCTGCCAGTTAATTTTAAACCCGGAAAACCTGATGGGAATAATACTTCTTCCACTCAAAAAATAGAGGGTAAAAATAATCATGGAAAGCCCAAAGCCAATATCCATAGCCAGCCCTGCTCCCACAATTCCCATTCTGGGAAAGCCAAATTTTCCAAAGATGAGCAGATATTGAAAAACCAGATTCAGGGCATTACAGATAGTTACAATTATCATCGGGGTTCTGGTATCCCCTGCTCCTCTCAATCCTGCAGAAATAAAAAAGCTCATTGCCGCAGGTGCCAGCCCGATAAAAACAATTCTAATAAAACGCACCCCCTCAGAGATTACTTCTGGCGGGCTCTGAAGAAGCTCAAATAAAGGTCGGGCAAAAGATATACCAATCAGGCTGATAAAAATCGCTACCAAAGTGCCAAACATTACTCCCTGCCCGAGAATCCTGCCCGCTTCCTCTCTATCTCCAGCCCCTATCTGACGGGCAACCAGAGCCACCACTCCTATCCCAACCGCGCTCAGCCCCACCACCAGAGCAAAAAATATCATCTGCCCAATCCCCACTCCTGCCAGGGAACCCTCTCCCAAATGTCCTACCATCATCCGGCTTAAAAGAATCATTACCTGGTTTCCTCCCTGACCGAGAAAA
>CAZKMM010000168.1:0-3862 GCA_964553915.1 uncultured bacterium | reverse complement strand
TTGGTTCAAAATCTGCACCAGGAAGTTCAATTTTTGCACCGGCAAATTCCTGCCGGGGGGATAAAAGGTTGAAAATCAATGATAAAATTTTGGGCTATGAAAATTTTGCTGGTCTGAATTTTGAACCAGCCGGTTCAGAAAATAGACCAATCTTTTTGCCCGGCTAAACAAAAAGAGAATCTTTTTGCTTTGAACCTCTTTGACTTTCCTGCTAAATTTCTTTTCCAGAAAGAGAATTTTATTGAAGGGAGAAAAATTTTTCAGCTGGTTTCAAAATTGAACCACCTGCTTTAATTTTTATCTTGACAATTTTTTCTTTCTGATTAAAAATTTACCTAGCAAAATTTAAGGAGGAAAACAATGAGAGATGATGAGTTTTTCAAGGATACTCCCAGAAAGCCTCTGGATATGGAAGGTGAAACCATAGAATTTCCCATTCTTTACTATGACCTACGCACTATCACCGCGATTTTCACTGCCAGAAGTTCAAAGCTGAAAAAACTGCTTCCTCATCCCAATTGCAAGCCAGTGGAGATGCTTCCCGGAGTGGGAATGCTGGGAGTAACCTGTTTTGAATATTATGACACTTCCATCGGACCATATAATGAAATTGCCATAACCATTCCGATGAAATTCCCCCCCGGGTTTCAGCTTCCTGGCTGGGAAGCTTTGAAAATGATGCTAACCAAAGACTTTTTCGTGTATATTCGCCATCTTCCGGTAACCACAGAGATAGCACTTAGAGCCGGGATTTATTTCTGGAACTATCCCAAGTTTCTATCAGAAATTATTTTTGAAGACCGGGGAGATAAGCTGGAGGTAAGCCTGAAAGAGAAGGGCGAGCTGATTCTCAAGCTATCTGCCCGTAAGCTTCCTTTAACCACTTCTAGCAAATTCATTTTCCACACTTATTCTTATAAGGATGGGGTGGTAATGCATGCTCCGGTTGAGGGCTGGGCACCGAAATTTGGCTCTGTAACGCTGGGAAGGGGATTTGCAGAGCTGGAGCTGGGGGAACATCCCATCAGCCAGGAGCTCAGGGAACTGGGGCTGAGCTCTGTTGCCCGCACCGGCTTTTATGGGGAAGGAACAATGACCAAGCTTTATGACCCGGACCAACGCTGGAAAGCAGATACTCTGGAGTTGATTTCTGGCTAAGTGGTGAGGATTTGTCTTTTAAGTTATCGGGGAAATCCTTTTTGTGGTGGGCAGGGGGTATATCTTTATTATTTAAGCAGGTATCTGGCGGAAAAAGGGCACCAGATAACAGTTCTGGTAGGTCCGCCTTATCCTCCAGAAATGCCCTGGGCAAAGGTGATTAAAATTAAAAATGAAAACTTCATCACCCGTCCGGGAAAAGAAGCGATTCCAAAAGATAATCCCTTTAAGGTCTTTCAGCCCGGTAATTTTCTTGAGCTGGGATTAAGCCGGCTGGGAAGTAATCCGGAGATGCTCTTTTTTAGTCTCCGGGCTTTTCAAATCATTAAAAGATTTTTCAGGGAGGGAGAAAGATTTGACCTGGTGCATGATAATCAATCTCTGGGCTATGGCTTGCTTTTAATTAAACAGCTGGGAATTCCAGTTGTTGCTACCATTCATCATCCACTTCAGGTTGACCGAAAAGAGGATTTAAAGCAGATGCCAGAATTTACCCGGCAGGTGAAAAGATGCCTTTATTATCCTCTCTGGATGCAGAAGCTGGTGGCAAGAAGGCTTGATGCTCTGCTCACAGTAAGCGAGACCTCCCGCCAGCTGGTCTCCCGCTGGTATAAAATTTCTGCTTCCAGAATAAAAAAGATTTATAATGGGATAGATTTAGCCCGATTTCGTCCCCTTGCTGATATAAAAAAGATTCCCGGAAGAATCATATTTGTCGGGAGCACTGAAGACCGGAAAAAGGGAATTTTATACCTGCTTCGGGCTTTAAAGATAGTCTCTCATCAACAAGCTCATCTGGTAATTGTGGATGGCAGGCTCAATCCCCAGAGGGTTTATGCGAAAAATCTGGTAAAACAGATGGGGCTTGTCCAGAAGGTAAAATTTCTGGAAAAGATTGGCGAAAAGGAGCTGGTTCAGGAATATAACTCCGCTCAACTGGCAGTGATTCCCAGTTTATTTGAGGGATTTGGCTTGCCGGCTTTAGAGGCAATGTCCTGCGGAACCGCTCTCATTGCCAGCAGGGTCGGAGCCCTGGTTGAGGTAGTGGGAGAAGGAGAGGAAGCAGGCGGGATTTTGGTTAATCCCGGTGATGAAAAAGCCCTGGCAAAAGAAATTGATAGAGTTTTGTTTGATGATAAATTGAGGGCAGAGCTGGAAAGAAAAGCTCGTGCTCGGGCAGAGAGATATTTCAGCTGGGAGCAAACCGCGGGGCAGATGGAGAAAGTTTATCTGGAAGTTTTGAGCCAGAGGCAGGAAAAAAAGCAATTTAAAAGGGAAGGGTAGATGAAGAAAAAATCTAGCTCTATACGGGTGCTTTTTGCCACCAGCGAGGCAATTCCTTTTGCCAAAACCGGGGGACTGGCAGATGTCTGCGGAACTCTGCCCAGAGAGTTAAAAGAGCTGGGAGTAGATGTTGGATTAATTCTGCCAGAATATAAAGGAATTCGCCAGAGATTTGATTTGAAGCCCACCGGAATAAAAGTTTCGGTGCCGGTTTTTGATGATGGAAATCAAACGATAAAAACCGGTGAGGTTTTTTATTATGAGGAAGAAGGTTTGCAGACTTTTTTTATCCGGCAGGACCAGTTTTATCTTCGGGAGTATCTTTATGCCACTCCTAAAGGAGATTATGAGGATAATGCACTGCGGTTTGTCTTTTTCTCCCGGGGGGTGGTGGAGTTTCTGACCCAAGGGGGATTTAATCCGGATATAATTCACTGTAATGACTGGCAGACCGCTCTGATTCCGGTTTACCTTAAGACCCTCTATCAGGAACATCCCCTCCTGAAGGGAATTGGCACGGTTCTTACCATACATAATCTTGGCTATCAGGGGATTTTCTGGAAATGGGATATCAAGCAGATTGGCTTGGGCTGGGAATATTTTACCCCAGAATATCTGGAATATTATGGCAAAATAAATTTTTTGAAAGGCGGAATTGTCTCTGCAGATAAAATCACCACAGTAAGCCCGAGCTATGCCCGGGAAATTCAAACTCCGGAATTCGGGCAGGGACTGGAGGGAATTTTAAAGAAGCGGGCAAATGACCTGCTTGGCGTTCTGAACGGGATAGATTATTCCATCTGGAATCCAGAAACTGACCCAAAAATCCCGGCAAATTATTCTGCCAGGGACCTTTCCGGGAAAAAGATTTGTAAGCAGGAGCTGAAGAAGAAGCTCGGGCTGAGCCGGGAAGATAAGCCTTTAATTGGCTGTATTTCCCGGCTGGTATATCAGAAAGGTCTGGACCTGATTTGTGAGGCAATGGAGCAGATTATCAGGGCAGGGTTTCAAATGATTATTCTTGGAACCGGGGAGGAGGAATATCAAAAGCTTCTGGCAGAAAAGGGAAGAGAATTTCCCGGGGAAGTAGCGGTAAGGATTGAGTTTAATGATGAGCTGGCTCATCAAATAGAAGCCGGGGCAGATATTTTTCTTATGCCCAGCAGGTATGAGCCCTGCGGACTGAATCAGTTAATCAGCTTAAAATACGGCACGGTGCCGGTGGTAAGGGCGGTAGGAGGATTAAAAGATACGGTGGAGGAATTTAATCCTGATAATGGAACGGGAACTGGATTTTTATTTCAAAAGGCAGAAGCTGAAGATATGCTTGATGCCCTGGTTCGGGCAAAAAAGATTTATCAAGAGCCGGATTTATGGCAAAAACTGATGCTTAATGGAATGGAGAAGGATTTTTCCTGGG
>CAZKMM010000167.1:0-3915 GCA_964553915.1 uncultured bacterium | reverse complement strand
AAAAAAATGGTAAATCAGCATTTATTTCCTGCTAAATACTGGAGGCAGACCCGCCAGGGAATGCAATGCCTTCTTTGTCCCCGCACCTGCAGGATAAAATCAGGAGAAACCGGATACTGCCAGGCAAGGATTAATCAGCAAGGCAAACTTTATTCTCTGATATATCAGCAGGTAGGAGCCATAATGGTAAGTGCCATAGAAAAAAAGCCCCTGTTCCATTTTCATCCCGGCTCCTGCTGGCTTTCCTTGGGCACTTATGGCTGTAATTTTCGCTGTCCCGGATGCCAGAATTATCATCTGGCACACAGGAAAATCAGCCAGGAAAAAGCAAGGAGAATTACCGCTCAGGAGCTTATCCTTCTGGCAAAGAAACATAATTGTCTCGGACTTTCTTTTACCTATAATGAGCCGGGTATCTGGATTGAATATATTCTGGAAGCAGGTGAACTCGCCCAGAGCCAGGGGCTTTTGGTTAATCTTGTGAGCAATGGATTTATCTCCTCTCCTGCCCGGGATGAGCTTTTTGAGTTCATAGATGCTTATCGGGTAGATTTAAAGGGATATTTTGTCCGGACTTATGAAAAAATCGCGGGAGTTTCTCAGCCAAAAATCATCCGGAATAATATCATTCAAGCAAAGAAAAAGGGCATCTGGGTGGAGCTGGTGACCAATTTAATTCCCGGAGTTAATGATTCCCACGAAGAAATCAAAGAGATGGCTGAATGGATTGCCAGCGAGCTGGGAGCTGAGGTTCCCTGGCATCTCACCCGGTTCTTCCCGGCTTTTCAATGGAATCATCTCCCAGCTACCAGTATCAAAAAAATGAAGCAAGCCTGGGAAATTGCCCGGAGCCGGGGTTTAAAATTTGTTTATCTGGGGAATTTGCCCGGAGATAAAAGGGAAAATACCTATTGTCCCTGTTGCGGGACTTTGCTGATTGAGAGAAGAATTTTTGGGGTGCTCAAGCTCAATCTTTCCCGGGAAGGTATCTGTCCGAGCTGTGGCAAAAAAATCCCCGGACATTTTCAATGGGCAAAGGCGCAGGTCTGTTATGACCAGCCAATATTTTGAAAAGCTTCAGCGACTGAACTTCTTTTCCAGCTCCGGGAGTCCAATTCTCCAGATCGCGGGTCTGCCGTGAGGACAGCTTGCGACATATCCGATTTCTTCCATCTCCTGCAAAAGGGATTTAATTTCTGCTTCATTCAATATCTGACCTGCCCGAACCGAAGAATGGCAGGCAATTACTTTGAGCATTGCCTCGGTCTTATCTTCCAGAGATTGAGCTTTTCCCAGCTCGCTCAGCTCATCCACCAGGTCAGAAATCAAAAGAGTTAAATTTGGCTCTTTTAAAGAAGCAGGAATTGCCTTGACTAAAATACTGGTTCCGCCGAACTGCTCCAGCTCAAATCCCAGATTTTTAATCAACTCAAAATTCTCCTCCAGCACCTGATACTGCTGATGGTTAAGCTCCACCACCTGCGGGAAAAGGAGATTTTGCCGGCTGATTCCCTGCCCCTGCCACTGGGATTTGAGTTTTTCAAAATTGATTCGCTCATGAACCGCATGCTGGTCAAGGATAATTAACTCCTCGCTTCCTTCCAGCAGAATATAATTAGAATGAAACTGCCCTAACACTCTTAAATCCAGAAAAGAGAATTTTTCTCCCGCTTGAGCCGGCTGGGAGGAGTTAGCAGGCAGGTTTTGAAGTTGAGCTGGTCTTTTTAAGCCGGAACCGGAAAAACTCAACTGGGAAGGAGCTGGAGCAGGCTCTTTTCTGCGAGAAAAATATTCTCCCAGAGCCTTTTCCACCTCTTTTTGAAGGGGCTTTTCTTTTGGGACGCCCATCTGCCAGAGACGGGAAGAAAGTCCCTCTTCAATTGTTTCTTTGATCGCCTGATAAATTTTCCCCGGCTCATTAAACCGAACTTCCAGTTTGGTAGGATGAACATTTACATCCAGGCAGGAGGCAGGCATTTTTAAAAACAAAATCACTGCCGGGTAGCGGTTCTTGGGAATTCGGCTCCGATAAGATTCTAAAAGAGAATGAGTGAGAATTTTATCCCGGACATAACGCTGGTTAATATAAAAATACAGATGTCGGGTGGTGGAAAAATGTAGCTCCACCGGGGAAATCAACCCGGAAATTTCCAGCCCTCCCTGAGAAAAAAGCTCAGGATATTTACGGGAGACCGGGATTAGATTACCAGCAATTTTTTCTCCCAGAAGCTCAAAAACCCGGGGATAAATTTCTTTTTGCGGAAAAGTCCGGAAAAGCAGGCGATGGTTATGATAGAGCTCAAATCCCACCTCTGGATATGCCAGGGCAATTCTGGTAGCGGTCTCCAGGATATGTCCGAGCTCGGTCTCAGTGCTTTTGAGGAATTTTTTCCGGGCAGGGACATTAAAGAATAGATTACTTGCCTCAATAGAGGTTCCCACAGGCATTGCTTCTTTTTTTACTTCTTTAATCACCCCTGCTTCTGCCCGAATTTTTACTCCCAGCTCTGAGCCCTGCTCTCGGGTTCTTAAAATGAGTCTGCTCACCGCAGAGATACTGGGAAGAGCCTCTCCCCGAAATCCCAGAGTTTGAATGCCAAAAAGGTCTTTTTCAGTTTTGATTTTGCTGGTAGCGTGGCGTTCCAGGCTGAGCAGGGCATCATCCTCGCTCATTCCAATACCGTCATCTATTACCCGGATCAGGCGTTTGCCTCCGGCTTCCAGCTCAATAATAATTTTTTTTGCCCCGGCATCCAGGGAATTTTCCAGAAGTTCCTTGACCACACTGGCAGGTCGCTCAATTACCTCCCCGGCAGAGATTTTATTGACCAAACTTTCAGGCAAAATTTGAATCTGGCTGGACATTTCTTTAATAATATATTAAACTTTTTTGAATGTTAAGTATCTTATTTTTGCCAAATCCAAGGCAAAGATCTTTGTAAGATAAAAGCCAGAGAAGGAGTGGAAAATGATTTTTGAAAAAATTTTTTATGCGGTAATAATTATTGTCTGGATTTCCGGAATAATTTTTTATATTCGTTATCTGCGCAAAGAGATGGGGAATAAAATTGACTACCTGAAGGGCGAAAGAAAAGCAGGGAGGAGAAGATTAGGCAAGCGCTGTCCGAACTGTAAAAACATCATAGATTATTACCGCAAGGTATGTCAGCATTGTGGTTATGAATTTTATCAGGTTCCGGAGAAAAAGGATTCAGAAGAAAAAAGCCCGGGGAAGAAAAAGCGAGGGAAAAAATGCCCGCAATGCGGGAACATCATCAATTATTATCGGGAGGTCTGTCAGCACTGCGGGTATAAATTTCCTACCCCACCAGAGCTGAATGAAAAAGAGAAAAAAGTGGTTAATTAAACCAAGTTCTTCCAAGCCTGAGGGATTTTTTAGCCTTTTTTCTGGTCAAATTTTCTTTTCTCCAAAAGCAGGTTAGAATCAGAGCAAAGCAGAGAAAATTTAAAATGCCCCGGAAAAACCAAAAGATTGCTCGGAGAAAAACCCGGGTGATAGAAATCGGGGGAGTGAAGATTGGGGGGAATAATCCCATTGTCGTCCAGTCTATGACCAATACCATTACCTCAGATGTAAAGTCCACCCTTTCCCAGATTCGCCGGTTGAAGAAACTGGGCTGTGAGCTGGTGCGGGTGGCGGTAAATGACCATTCCGCTTTAAAGGCTCTTCCCGAGCTGGTAAAACGCTCTCCGCTTCCCATCATCGCAGACATTCAGTTTGACTGGAAGCTGGCAGTGGGAGCAATTCAAGCTGGAGTGGCTGGGCTTCGGCTTAATCCAGGAAATCTGCGAAAAAAATGGCAGATAAAAGCAGTGGTAGAGGAAGCAAAAGCGAGAAGGATTCCGATTCGGGTGGGAGTGAATGCCGGGTCGCTGGAGCCAAAGCTGGTCAGA
>CAZKMM010000166.1:0-3968 GCA_964553915.1 uncultured bacterium | reverse complement strand
GAATTTGCCTCCCATTCAATTCCCGCATAAACATCTTCCATATTTTCCCGAAAGATAACCATATCAATCTTTTCCGGATGCCGGAGCGGACTGGGAGTGCCAGGAATCCATTTCACCGGACGCACACAGGCATAAAGCTCCAACTCCTGACGAATCTGGACATTTAAAGAGCGAATCCCTCCCCCCACCGGGGTGGTAAGAGGTCCCTTAATAGCAAGATGATATTCTTGGATTAACTCCAGAGTTTCCTCTGGAAGCCATTTGCCGGTTTTTTTAAAGGCTTTTTCTCCGGCTAAAAGCTCCATCCAGTAGATTTTTCTTGCACCCTGATAGGCTACCTCCACCGCGGTATCAAAGACTGGTCGGGCACTTTTCCAGATATCCGGACCTGTGCCATCGCCTACGATATAGGGAATAATTAGATGGTCTGGAACCTCTTTTTTGCCCTGAACATATTCTATCTTTTCTCCCTGCCTGGGAATACGGAGCCAGCTTTTTTTCACTCCTCTTTTACCTCCCCCTCTTCCAGCCTTTCTCTTTCCAGCATTTCATCATATTTAACCAGTTCTTCAAACATTATGTCCGCACCGAGCACTCCCACGATTTCATCTGCTTCATTTCTGATCGGTCCTGAAACTGTGACGCAGAGCCGATTGGTCACTTTTGAAGTGTAAAGGTCGCTGACAAAAACCTTTCCGGTTCTGACCGGATTCTGGAACCAGGGACGGTCAGAATAATCAAAGTCCATCCCAGCTTTTCCGTAAAGTGCCCGGTCTTCAATATGAGTTATATTCGGGGTGATTTTTTTGCCCTCAGTATTTACCACATAAACAAACTGGATAAAAGGATTTTCTTCTATGAATTTCCGCAGAGCTGGAACAATTCTCTCCGGGTCCATTGAGCGAATTTCCTCCCTCTCGCAAAGTCCTTCAACCAGATGAGCTGCCAGAGAATGAGCATGCTGTTTTAACTGCTCAAAGTGAGAGACGAACAGCTCGGGCAGGAACTTACTCGCCATTTCCATCATTTCTTTATTACTGATGGCAGTAATTCTGCCTTTTTCATATTCGCTCTGAACCCATTTGGCAAGTTTGATTACCCCGGGGTGTCGCTTATCCACCTGACGCTCGCTGGTAAGTTTCAGATGCTTGTTAATCCAATAAGCAATCCCCGCGGTGCCTGATTTATCATTGACCAGAATATCAAGCGGGCGGTTGAGGATTTTTGCGGTATCAAAGATATTATAGATTTCCTCATTTTTAATAATTCCATCCGCATGAATTCCTGCCCGGGTGACATTAAATTCTTCTCCAACAAAAGGATAATTGGGTGGAATATAATCTCCGATTTCCTCTTGGAAGTAGTCCGCGATTTCTGTAATGACAGTGGTGTCAATCCCGTTTTGTTCTCCTCGCAGGGAGATGTATTCAATAATTAGCCCTTCAATCGGAGGATTGCCGGTTCGCTCCCCCCATCCTAAAAGGGTGCCGTTAACCGCAGAGCAACCATAAAGCCAGGCGGTAACTCCATTGACCAATACCTTATGAAAATCATTATGTCCGTGCCATTCTAGCCATTCTCCAGGCACCCCAGCATCATCAATCATTGCCCGAATCCATTTTTCTACTGAGCGGGGAAGGGCAGAGCCTGGATAAGGCACTCCAAAGCCCATTGTATCGCAGATGCGGATTTTAATTTTCTGCCTGGCATCTTCTGCCAGTTTCATCAGTTCCTGAGCAAAAGGAACACAAAAGCCATAAACATCTGCCCGGGTGGCATCTTCAAAATGACATCTGGGCGTAATCCCGTATTCTAATGCCTGCTTGACAATTGCCAGATAGTCCTCTATTGCCTGCTTTCGGGTCTTGCCCAGTTTAAGATAAATATGATAGTCGGAAACCGAGGTTAAAATTCCGGTTTCGTTCAACTCCATTTCTTTAACCAGCTTCAGGTCTTCTGCTTTGGCTCGTATCCAGCCGGTAATCTCAGGATAGCGGAGCCCCAGCTCCCGGCATTTTTCCACCGCTTCTTTATCTTTTCGGGAATAAAGGAAAAATTCACTCTGGCGGATTACCCCGTTGGGACCGCCCAGGCGAGAAAGCATCTCATAAAGCTGAACAATCTGCTCCACAGTATAGGGCTTTCTTGCCTGCTGACCGTCCCGAAAAGTGGTATCAGTGATATAAATTTCTTTGGGGGGAGAAGGAGGAATTAACCGGTAATCAAAAGGGATTCTCGGCACTTCAACATAAGGAAAAATATCCCGCATCAGGTCCGGCTCGCTTCTTTCTTTTAAACTAAAATTGCCGTTTCCTCCTCTGATCCAGAGTAAGAGATTTTTCCCCTCATCCCATTTAATCATTCTTCACCTCCTGGTTGTTGTAATTTAGGCACATAAATCCCCATTTAAAGGCAGTTGTCTGAAAAAAATTTTTTAATTAGTCAGGGTAGGAAAGCCACTTGGCTCCCCATTCAGTTTGTAAAAAATCCTTAATCCGTTTTTTACCTTTAAAAGGATACCACAAAAAGTCGTGAAAAACAAAGCTCCCGAACACAAAAAAATAAACCAGCGGAGTATGGAAAAAGATTTTCTGGAACCGGTTTAGCCAGGTGCTGAACCAGAAAGGTTTGACAAATGCCACCGCGACATTTACTCCCACTTCAAATCCCCAGTTTTCTTTGCTGATGTTATCTCCGACGATTTCAATGTCTTTAAGGTCGCCCACTCCCAGACCCCGCTCGTGGGCAAGGCGGATATATTTTATTTCCATCGGCTCAAATCCCATCATCTTAGAGGCAACCGCGTCAATCGCTACCTGGTCTGCACTGGCTAAAATAACATTTTTTATCTCTGGCTTCATTGTCCGGGGACCGGGACCATTTCCGGCAATAGTCCCATCCATTACCGCAAATATTCCCGGATGAATTTCCTTCTGAATTGCCAGAAGGTCAACCAGGGTTTCGTGGATTACGCTGTGAGTATAATGCCGTTTGGTGTTGAGTAGTCCGCCAAAAGCATTTTTCATTGCTCCGGTAGTGGTAGTGTAAACATGACATTTGACCGTGGGAAGGTGAATAATGTTCTTGCCAATGAAAAAATCCGGGATATGTATTCCCTCCGGATAAATACTGGGAAGGGCAAGCATTTCTGCCTTTGGCTCATATTTTATCCAGTTCATATCTTGTTTCCTACAATTATAAAGCACCGGAACATTAAAACGCTCAAAAATAGGAACAAATTTATTAAGCTTTTCTCCTTTATAGGGATTGGTCACCACGGTATCATTTCCCACCGCATAGAGTTCCTGATAGTTATATCTGCGAAGATATCCAAGCACGCTCTCCAACTGCCAGGGAGTGGTATTTGCTCCCGGGAAAAAATAATGCCAGGAGATATTGGGCTTGATGATGGTTGGGGTTTGGGGAGAGAGGCTCTCTTTTAATCCTGCCAGCTCCAGAAGACGATAATAATCCTCATTAACCCGCTCCGGGGTGGTGAAAAGAACCGCTACTTTCGCCTTTGACATTTATACCTCCTTTAAATCCCTTTCAGGGCTTTCTTAATTTATATTTATTATTACCCAAAAAATTTTTTTATTCAAAAATTGCGATATTTCTGCAGATTTTAAAACTGGATTTTAAGATTTTTCTCTTAAAAAAGAAAAAATTATTCCAGATTGATTTTTTGACCGAATCTGTCATTAAATCTCTGAATCATTGGCTCCCCCTCCTGAATCCTAAAAAATAGAAAGGAGGGGAAAGATGATTGGAATTTTTCCTTATCGGAGCGAGGTGGAGCTGAAAAAACTCCCGACTTCTACCCTTAAATTCATTCTTGCCTGTTCCGTGGTTCACTTTTTCACTTGGCGGATAGGTCGGACTTCGGAATATTTGCTTTGGGATTGGTTTGATTCTGTAGGTTTTTATTATCTTTTTCCTTTTTCAGCTCTGAGCAGTATTTTTGTTCA
>CAZKMM010000165.1:0-4115 GCA_964553915.1 uncultured bacterium | reverse complement strand
TTCCTCAGCAATGACAATCGCAGAAGCACCATCACTCGCCGGGCAAATATGACCATATCGGAAGGGATAGGCAACCATCGGGGTCTTGGCAATATCTTCTGGTTGGCAGTTTGGCCATTGAAGATGAGCATAGGGATTTTTCGCTGCGTTCCTGCGGGCTTTAGCGGCGACCATATCAAAATGCTCAATTGTGCATCCGGAACGATGCATATAAAACCTTGCCTGATATACCGCCACACCAGCCGCGGCACCCACCGCGGTGGTGGCTATTAAATTTTTTAAGCTTAAGCCATAGCGGATAGCGTGGAAGAGATTTGCCAGACCAACATGAGCCAGACCGGTGGTGGCGCCCGCTTCTTTACTATCTGAATGTTTTTCCCAGGCTACTGCCACCGCAACATCAAATAGCCCTGAAGCAACCGAATAAAAAGCTCCCTGCCCCACAGAACCACCTGTGGTTCCGCCAGTGGCAATCCGAAGAACTGGCTTTCCACTTGCGCCAATCCACTCGCCGAACCAGAGCTCTGGCTGTGCCACTCCACCAAATCCCTGCATATTACCGACAACAAAACCATCCACCTCTTTAAGGGTAATTTCTGCATCCTCTAGGGCATTAAATACCGCTTCGCTCACTAATTCTGCCAAACTAACATCTCTCCGTCGGGCTGAATGTTTGGTCTGACCGCAACCTATTACCGCGACATTTCTCAACATTATTGCTCACCTCCTAATATCCAGACAATATTTTTCTGGGCACAAACCCCGAACTGACCATGTGCCAGTGCCCTTCTTGCCCAGGGTAGCTGATAGCCATTTGCTTCCCCCCGAATCTGCTTAACCGCTTCAATCACCCTCACCAGACCTGTGGCACAAATCGGGTCCGCAGATAAAGCTCCGCCACTGGGATTTACCGGCAATTCTCCATCTATCTCAGTAATGCCCTTTTCCAAAAGCCCCTTTCCTTTTCCTTCCCGGGCTATTCCCAGCGCCTCGTAAAATAACAACTCCTCGTGAGCATACCGCTCGGTAATCTCCAGGAGGTCAAGCTCAGCATACGGGTCAACTATCCCTGCCATTTGATAAGCTTTCTGAGCGGATTTTCTCAAGCCCTCTAATTTCAATAAGTCCCGGTCGCGATGATAGCCATCATAGCAAAATCCCACTCCTTCAATCCACACCGGCTTATCCGTTAGCTCCTTTGCTTTATCTTCTGAAGCCAGAATCACCACCGCACAGCCATCACTGAGCTGGGAAATCATCAACTCCCGAAGCGGTTCATAATAAAGCTTGGATTCCAGAACCTCATCAATATCCAGGTCCGGCATTTTTCGGTCTGCGTTTGGATTTTTGCCTGCGTTAGTCAAATTTTTCACTGAAATATATGCCAGATGCTCAGGCGAGACATCATATTTATCCATATACATCTTTGCCTGAATCGCAGAAAGGGTAATATCATTGATAATCCCGAGCTGGCGGTCAAAAAGCGGGTCAAGAGTATAAAAATTTATCTGATGGGGATTAAAAACCGATGATTGTGTATGTGCCTCAACCAGAACCACATCATAAATCCCGCTTAAAATCTGCATATAGGCATAAAACATTGCCATTGCCCCATCTTCCTCAACCTTGGACTCATTCTTTAAATAAGCTCCATTCGCCATACTCAAAAAAACATTTGAAATCGTCCTGCCATCAAGAAAATCAGTGGAAGCAGTCACTACTGATTGAATAACCTCTCTGGTAATTCCCGCACCTGCCAGGGCAGATTTGACCGTATCAAAAACCATATCCTCGCGGGGTTTAGGCATATCAAATTGATGCTTACTCTGAGCATACCCGACAATTGCTACCTTTCTCATCTCCTCACTCCTTGTTTATTTTTCTGACATTATTAAAGGAAAATGTCATCTTCAATTTTAAAACGAACTGGCTCATTTTGTCAAGAAAAAATTTTTAAATCCAAAAAATTTCTTTGAGGCTTGCTCATAATCTTTTTTCCCTTAAAATGAAAAAATAATTATGGCGAAGAAAAAAAGCCGGGTTTTTGAGCTTTTTGAACTTTTTCAATCCAGACCCAACTTTTTAATCCTGATCCATCCTGACCCTGATTCTATTGCCAGTGCTCTTGCCCTAAAACGGCTGATAAGTAGAAAAGCAGAAAAAGTGGTGATTGCTTATGACGAAGCGAGCAAGAGGCTTCAAAATCAGGCAATGATTCGGCTCCTGAAAATTCCAATGGTCAATATTAACAAAGTTCGGATAGAAGATTTTGGACTGCTGGGGATTGTGGATGGGCAGTGGAATCATTTTCCATCTCTTTTAAATTATCAGGTGGATATTTGCATTGACCATCATCCAATTTCAGTTGAGCACCCTTATCAATTTGCAGATATTCGTCCGGAGCTGGGTGCCAACAGCACAATTCTTACCGAGTATCTTAAGGAAGCCAAAATCCCTCCCTCCAAAAGACTGGCAACCGCTCTCAGCTACGGGATTAAAACTGACACCTCAGATTTTACCCGAAATATTCATTCCCAGGACGCCCTTGCCTTCAGCTGGCTCTTTCCCCGAGTGGATTATCAAATTCTCAAGAGTATAGACCAGGTAGAAATGTCTTTTCGGGAGCTGGAATATTTCAGACTGGCACTGGATATGCTGGAGAAAAAAAGAAAAACCGGTTATGTCCATCTGGGAGCAGTTCCCAGTTCGGATTTATTGGTGATGGTGGCAGATTTTTTAATTCGGGTGCGGGAGCTGGAAATGGTGATGGTGAGCGGGTTCGAGCCGGAGAGGCTGGTAATTATTTTCCGAAACCGAAATCCCCGTCTGGATTTAGGCAGACTGGTAAAAAGAGCTTTTGAGCCGCCGGGAATTGCCGGCGGACATAAATATTCTGCCCGGGCAGAAATCTCCCTTTCTGCTCTTGCCAATCTTTCCAGGACTCTGGAGCATTCTCCTGCAAATGAAATCAATCGCTGGATAGAAAAGATGCTGAAAAATGCCTCTAAATCTTAACCTGTTCTCTGCGTAAAGCCCGTATCCTGCCCGCTTTTATCTCACCGACCATCTCTTCCAGTGTTTTTATGTCTTTCTCAAATTCAGTTAAGCCCATGCCAAGTTCTTCAAGATAATGTGCATCTGACCCGCCAGTGCCTGCTAATCCTAACTCTCTGGCTAAAAGCTCTGCCCTTTGATTTTCTTCAGGAAGATTAGAAGCGTTAATAACTTCCAGTGCGTAAAGATGAGGTAATTTTCTCACCTTCTCCCCCAGACTGATCATTCCCCGAAAAGGATGGGCTGGAACAATAATTCCACGGTGAGCATTAACTTCTTCTGCCAGTTCTATCGGGTCAAATTTCCGGGAAAAATCCACCCGGCTCATCCAGTTTAAATCCGGACAATAAACCAGAATATGCCCCCAGCGGGTCTCTGCTTCTACCCCGGCAAAAACCAATACTCCGTATTTTTCACCCAGAGCCTGATAGTCTAAGTCCCAGACAAAACGCCGATGCTCACAAAATACCAGCCCATCAATCCGGTATTTTCTCCGAAGCTCTAAAAGATGAATAATATATTCCTCCGGCTGAACCGGGCTATCAATCGAAAAAACCGAATGAATATGCATATCCAGAATCTTTGCCAAAAATCAACTTCCTCCTCAAAATTTAATGACTGCTTGACTAAAAATTTGAGAAAATACTGAAAATATCTTATTGCGAAAACTCTCTTTTGTAAAGAGATGGATAAAGAAAGCACCCAGCTTGAAACCATACGAAAATCTTTACAAAATCTGGACAAATCTCTGATTGAAAAATTCTATGCAGAATTAAAAAATTCTTGGCAAAGGAGGAAGAAAATGGGAAATGAAATTGAAAGGATCGAATCAATACTGGAAGATGCCTGCGAAGAGCTAAGAAAATCCGCTAATGTGCTTTGGCCTACACAGACAGATTCCAGCGATATTCATGAATCAAACCTTACCCTTTATATTGGACATAGCTTTTTAAAAGCAAAATATTTTGCTTTTGTTGAAGTTAATCTTCAAAAAGAGAAAAAGAAGAAGAAAAAAAAGAAGAAGAAGAATAAGAAATATAAACGATTAGATTTATTATCTG
>CAZKMM010000164.1:0-4225 GCA_964553915.1 uncultured bacterium | reverse complement strand
CTGGCAAAAAGGACATTTTTCTATATGACCCTGAATTGCCTGGTGAAGTTCCGGAGTCAGTTCATTTTCCAGATACTCTACCAGATGCTGGAGCACCTCTTTGCAGGTGAGGCTTCTCATCTTCATCCTCCTTCAAAAAGTTGCTTGTAAAAATCTTCCAGCTTGTCCCGAAGAAAAAGCCGGGCACGATGAAGCCGGCTCTTTACCGCAGCCGGGGTTAAACCGAGGATTTCCGCGACTTCATCAGTGCTTAATCCTTCCACATCCCGAAGAATCAACACAGTTTTAAAATCATCTGGAAGCTGGTCGATTGCCTCGCTGATTATTTTTAAAGCTTCCTCGGTTAAAAGCTCATCATCCGGGCGAGAAACCCATTCTCCGCTTCCAGATTTAATCATCTCCTCATCCAGCAGTTTCCCCACCTGGTCAAAGGAAAAGGTGCTGACTCCTTTTCGGTCTCTGAGTTTCATATAGGTGGTATTGATTGCCACCCGGTAAAGCCAGCTGGAAAAACTGGACTCACCCTTGAATGATTCCAGCTTCTGAAATACCCGGAGAAATACCTCCTGAATCACCTCCTCAGCATCCTGAGGATTGCGAAGAATCCCGTAAGCCAGACGATAGACCCGGGAATAATATCTCTGCAAAAGCTCATCCAGAGCGGTTTTATCTCCTTTTAAAAACCGCTCTACTAACTCCCCGTCCGAAGGCTGGTTGGGATTGGAGTTAGTATCCCTCATCAGAAAATTCTCCTACCTTGTAGCTCAGATATTTTTCCAGCATCCACCCCTGCTTCCCGCTGAGCGGAACCTCAACATAGCAGAAAATCAAATCCGGAGAGAATATCTTTATCTTTAAAACCTTAACCTGCATTCCCGGAGGAACCCGTTCAATCACCCCGCGTAATTTTCCCTCCGGAGTTATTTCCTGATACACCCGAACATTGCCCCAGCGCTTGATATATTCCTCTGGTGCCACCACAGTCATCTTCCGCTCCGGAAAAACCGAGCTCTTCTTCTCCTGCTCTATATCTGAGAGCAGTTTATCCAGTTCCTGCTCCAGTCCCTCATATTTCTTTGCCCGGAATCGGGAATAAAGCTCCCAGTAGCGTGAAATCAAATAATGATTGATCGGGAAAAGTCCCTCCAGCTCATTCTTTGCCTGCTCCAGCTTCTCCTTAACCTGAGCCAGCTCCTGCCTCCAGGCAACCAGAGCCAGACTCGCCTGCTCCTCTGCCTGCTGTGCCAGTTGATATGCTTTTTCCAGCTCCCCTTTAGCTTTTGCCTGTTCCGCCTGAGAAATTAAATTCCGATAATGGTAGGTGTAAGGGGTGGGAGGGTTATTGGCTAAAAGCTCCTGATATGCCTGCTCCGCCTGATTAAACTCCTGCTCCAGCTCCTGCTCGCTAATTTTGACCTTCTTCTCACAGCCAGCCAGCCAGAGAAATGCCCCCAGAAAAATTATTATCCATTTTTTCATATTTAAAATTATAAAAAATTTTCCTTTTTTGGGCAATAGTGTTTTAAATTTAATGAAAAAAAGAAGGATTATTCTCCCGGACGGTGCTCATGAATCTTTCCTTCCCGCTTGAAGCGAAAATAATGACGCCAGCCAGTAATCAAAATAATCGGTCGCTCCCAGGCAGGAATTTCCAGCTTAATCCCATAGGTCCGCTCCAGCTTGCCCAGCAGTTGCTCCAGCCAGTTATCCACGGTGAGAATCATCTTGGGCCAGCGAGCTTTAAACCGCTTTCTGCTTTTAACCAGAAACTCCTCCAGCTCCTGACGAGTCAGCGGAGAATTCCGCACCTTATACCTCCCCTCCTCTTTCCGCTCCACCCAGCCCCGCTCAACCAGACTATCTAAAACCACACCATAAACCGCTTGATAAAATTCCTGATGTGCCTGATACAAAGACTCAACCTTGCGCTCGTCCTCCAATCGGGTCTCTGCCAGATAGCTCAACCGCAAAATCGCTTTAATAAACCCTTCCAGGTCAAATTCTTCCAGTAGCGCCAGGCTCAATTCACTTGCTCGCTCCATTGCCCTTGCCTGAACCAGTAAAATCTCCTCCCGCTCCTTCTCCCCCCGAAAATAAATCAGAGCAATTCGCTTGCTCAATCTTCCCATCAAATACAAATCTTTTGCTTTCTCGCCCACCGCCTGAACCAGTTGAGCCAGGCTAACCAGATAATACTTGCATTCTCTTTTCTTACCACTGCCCTCTAGCTCAAGATGAAACAAATCCGGGGGCAAAATCCAGTGGCTCAACCAGGCAAAAGGATTTAAACCGGTCCCGCGGTATTTATCCACCACCACTATAAAATCCTTAAAGCTGGTCGCACTTTTGGTCTTTTCTGAAAGGCAGGAGCCAAAGAAAATTACCGCCAGCAAATTCCTCCCAAACCGCTTCTTAAACCAGTCCAGAAAAAGCTCTATCTCATCATCTTTTGGATATCGCTCCAGATATTCATTTAAAAGGTCTCTGAGCTTGGCTCTTTTTTCCCGACCTTGCTCTTTGGGCTCTGCCATCTTTCCTCCCTAAACCACTATAAAGCGAAGTGCGGGACCAAGCTCTATCTTTACCCAGAGATGCTCTCCCACCCGGTAAAGCTCGCCGTCCAGAACATAACCAGTATCGCACTCCACTTCTAACTGGCTGGCTTCTCCTACCAGATGACGGGGATGCTGGCATCTTCCCACAAACAAATCAAACATATTAAAAATTACCTCCCGGTTACTCATTGCATTAGCAAGGTAATGAAAGCAGGGACGACCATCCAGCTCCGGTCCGAACGGCTTCCACCACAAAGTCGGACTCTCCAGAGTGCTTACCGCCAGAACCCGAATCCTGCCAGAGATAATCTCCTTTCCCCGGCTCAATACCTTCATTTCCACTGGAGAAATCAACCGGGAAACATAGCCCGGATTAACCAGCCCCAGAGTAAATATCTTTAGAATCAGCCGAAGCGCAGCGCCAAATCCTGGCTCCTTGTAGCTGTAATACTCCTGAAAAATCTTGGGAAATACCCCGTTGGCAAAAGTAAACCCGTATTGTAAAAAATCCTTCCGCTCAGCTTCTTCTATCCGCAAAAGATGTTTAAAGGTCTGAGAGATTTCTGTATTCTTAAACTCCAGAAATTTCCGAAGCGTCTCCTGAGGCTCATCCTTAATCCCGATATTATTGCAAACCGCATTGATGGTTCCGCCCCGGAAAGGCAAAATTGCTGGAATTCTCCCCGGATTCATCTTCAAAAGCTCCTGCAAAACTATATGCATCGTGCCATCGCCACCAAGAATCCCCAGAACATCTATCTCCTCCTCCAGAAGATTCTCCAGAGCAAAAGGAATTTGCTCGATCCCATCCGGAAGTTGATACCTGCCCGGAGCCAGCATCACCTCCCAGAAACGCCTCCCATCTGCCAGATACTTCTTCTTAACCAGCCTGGCATAAGGATTGATGATTAAACCGATTCTTTTCCCTGGCATTTTTCCTTCCCTGGAAAATTATGCTTTGCTCGGCTCAAAGCCCCGGGCACGAATCCCATCTAAAAGCAGGGTTAAAATCCCCTCCAGCCGATTTTGAAATTCTCCCGGATTATGCTCTGCCAGCTCCTGCTCCAGGGCATTGAGCAGTCTGGTGAGATTCTCCGCGGTCAGGCTCGGGTTTGAAATGGAAAACAAACCCCGCTCCTCACCTTCTTTTAAAACCTGCTCCAGAAGTTTCTGCTCCTTATGGCTCAGCTCCTCCTGAGTGGCTTTCAGCTCAGACCATGCGCTCAGCTCGCTCATCTCCCCCAGCCAGCGAAGATTTAATAGCTCCATCAAGGCACTGGCTTTGGCTAGAATCAGGGCTTTGAGCTTAAGCTCCGGGTTCTCGTATTCCACAATCGCCTGCTCCATCCGGTAAATCAGCTCCTCTGCCTCCTGCTTTATCACTTTTAAAAATAACTCGTTTTTGTCCCGAAAATAATAATACAGGGTTGCCTTGCCAATCCCGGCTTCCTGGGCGATTTCATCCACGGTGGTTTTTTTCGGACCGAACCGGGCAAAAAGCCTCCTGGCAGACTCCAGAATACTCTTTTTTACCTGCTCCTTATCCCTCCTCGCCATTTTTCCTCCTTTTCAACCAAATCAGTCCAGAATTCTAAAATCTAGAATAGCAAATCTCATCTTACTTAGTCAAGAGGAACTGGTTATCAAATACCGTATTTCAGATTTTTCTC
>CAZKMM010000163.1:0-4311 GCA_964553915.1 uncultured bacterium | reverse complement strand
AATAGCTCAGATTGCCAGAGAACATAATATTCTTTTTCATACTGATGCGGTGCAGGCAGTAGGAAAACTGGAAATTGATGTTAAAGAGCTGGGAGTGGATTTTCTTTCCCTTTCCGGGCATAAGCTTTATGCGCCCAAGGGGATCGCTTCGCTTTATATTCGCAGAGGGGTTGAGGTTTGTCCGCTTCTTCACGGTGGACATCAGGAGCGTGGGCTACGGGGAGGAACTGAAAATACTCTGGGAATAATCGGCTTGGGAAAAGCTTGCGAGGTAGCCCAAAGAGAGCGAGAAAAATGGGTGGAGAAGCTCTGGTATTTACGGGAAAAACTCCGCAAGGGAATTCTGGAGCGAATTCCTGAGGTAATTATTAACGGACATCCGGAGAGGGTTCTACCCAATACTTTGAGTGTGACCTTTAAGTATATTGAAGGGGAATCTATCCTGCTCAGATTAAGTGCTCAGGGTATTGCGGTGAGCACAGGCAGTGCCTGTTCCACCGGTTCCCTGGAACCAAGTCATGTTTTACTTGCAATAGGTCTCCCTCATGAGCTGGCTCACGGCACTATCAGGTTCAGTCTCGGGTTC
Source organism: uncultured bacterium (assembly GCA_964553915.1). Lineage (GTDB taxonomy): Bacteria > RBG-13-61-14 > RBG-13-61-14 > RBG-13-61-14 > DRUE01 > CAZKMM01. Next base: position 3,725 of record CAZKMM010000163.1, on the reverse strand, counting down.
GAAAACACCGAAGAAGATATTGATTATACTTTAGAGATTCTTCCCAAAGTCATCCAGGAATTAAGGGAAATGAGTCCGCTCTGGCCCGGCAATTAAATGTTTTCCCGAATAAGAGAAGATATTCAGGCGGTTTTCCTCAGAGACCCGGCCGCGAAAAACTGGCTGGAGGTAATTCTTACCTATCCCGGTCTTCATGCCCTCTGGCTTCATCGCCTGGCTCATTGGCTTTATCAAAGCCGGTTTTTTACTCTTGCCCGGCTGGTATCTCATTTTAATCGCTGGTTTACCGGGATAGAAATTCATCCCGGAGCAAAAATTGGTCGGAGAGTATTTATTGACCACGGGATGGGAGTGGTGATTGGAGAGACCGCAGAGGTCGGAGATGATTGCCTGATTTATAAAGGAGTGGTGCTGGGTGGAGTTAGTCTGGAGAAGAAAAAGCGTCATCCCACTCTGGGAAAAGGGGTGGTGGTAGGCTCAAATGCCTGCGTGCTGGGGAATATCAAAATTGGAGATTATGCCCGGATTGGCTCTGGCTCAGTGGTAATTGAGGATGTCCCTGCCTACGCGACTGTGGTCGGAGTGCCGGGAAAGGTGATTAAAAAGAGAACCACTGGCGACTTCCAGAAAGACCTTGAGCATTCAGACCTTCCTGACCCACTTTTAGAAGTGGTCAAAGAATGGCTGAAAATTTTTCAAAGATTTGAAAAAAGACTCCAAAAGCTTGAAGAAAAGCAGGGGATAAAAGAGCAGGAAATTATCCGGGATTATGAGGAAAAAATAAAAAAATTAAATTTTGAGGATAAAAATGAAGAATGAAAATCCGCTTCTAAAGCATTTTTTAAATCCCCAGAGAATGGGCGAGCTTGAAAATCCGGACGGAGTGGGTATAATTGCCAATGCTCAATGTGGAGATATTTTAACCTTTGAGGTCAAAATAAATGACAATATTGTTCAAAAAATCCGGTTTAGATGTGTGGGATGCGGGGCAAGTAAAGCGGTTGCCAGCTATATTGCTGAGCTTTGTGAGGGGAAAAGTTTGGAGGAGATAGAGCAGATTAAAATGGAAGAGATTTTTAAAGAGTTAAAAGAGCTTCCCAAAAGCAAATGGCACTGTCCTTTTCAGGCTCTTGATGCTTTAAAAATGGCGATTCAGGACTACCAGAGCCGGGAGCGGGAAGGAAAAAGAAAAATGATAGATGTGGAGCCGATTTTATCTGAAAATAGATGTCCTTACTGTCAGGCAATTTTAGGTGAGGAGTCGGAGTTTTGCCAGAGCTGTCAGCTAAAAGCTGTGGTCTGTAAAAACTGCGGGAAAAAGATACTCAAGGAGGAAAAATGAGCCTTCCCAAAGACCATCCCTGGTATGGAGAGCCGTTTGGGGCAGTTGAATATTACTGGTATTTGAAGCGAGGATATGTGATTAACATCCTTTTTGAGCTTAACTTTCGCCCTTTTATAGAATTCTGTAAGTCCCGAAAAATCTCTCCCCATCAATTGATTATGAAACTGAGTTACAGGTTAAGCGAAAAATATCTTCCCCAATATACTGTGGCATTAAACCGAAAAGCCTATCCGGCTCGCTATCCAGTGGGATATGTCCGGAAAATTCGTCCGGATAAAGATATGCTGGAGCATATTGCGGTCCGGGAAAAAGAGGACAAGTTTGTGGAAAAAAATATCCGCGAAAACTGGCAACCTCTGGTAAAATTTTTCGCTACCCGCCTTCCTCGTTTCTCCCTCTGGCTGGCAAGATGGATTTTTCCCAGAAAAGAGGTGAAAAACAATTATGCTTTGATGGTTACCCGGAATCCGATGAAAAATCTGGGCTTTCCCATTATTTTTCATGGCACGAATTATCGGACTTTTCTTTTATGTCTTCCATTTGGAGAGAGGGTCTGGGCGTGTTTTGGTGGACCTCACGCTTTTGGCAATATTGATTTTTATCAGGATTTTATCAAAGAATTTAAACAGACTATAGAAAATCCTCAAATTATCCCGGAAGAACTGGTCAATAAAAGATATGTGCCCGTGCCCTCGGGCTCCTGAGCCTTAAAATCTAAAAATTTCTTGGTTTACAGAGAATTTCCCTTACCCGAAGATTAAAAAAATTGTTGGAGCTGGTTGCCCGGATGATGCAGGCGGTATCTGCTCCTCTGCCGGTGCCGGCAACAAATATGCAGTCATCAAAGGGGATTAACCCTGCATCCGCACACATACCAGCCATCTCCACGCAGACCTTAACCCCCTCTCCAAAGAGCCTTAAAACCCCTGCCACCAGCTCAGATTCACTATAACCAAATTTCTTGGCAATAGCTTTCCCCAGGTTTCTGGTGAGCATCATTCCGCTCAGTACTTTATAGCCTGCCTGCTCTATTTCTGCTCGGAGCCGGTCATCAAACTCGCACTTTCCCTCTTCACTGAATCCATAATTATGAGTCACCACCACCAGCCTAACCTCGCTTTTTTTGACTAATTCCAGAGCCTTTTTTGCAGTGGCGCCGGTAGTGGAAGCAACTACCAGATGTTTAATGCCCCTTTCCTGACAGGTCTGTAAGGCAATCTTTAAGGTCTGCTCCGTATTCTGGGCTCCAGGAGACTCAAAATACATTTTTCTTCCTCCTCATTTTTTCAAAGATTAAAAAATAATTTTTTCCTTTAATCAAGTAGATTTGCGAGCCGGTGAGCTTTGGACTAAAATAATTTCCCTGATGAACCGGATAGAGCAGAAGTTCGCAGAATTAAGAGCAAAAAATCAACCCGGGCTGATTCTTTATCTTACCGCAGGAGACCCGAATCTGGATACCACGGAAAAACTAATTCTGGCTCTGGAGCAGGCAGGGGCTGATATTATTGAACTGGGAGTGCCTTTTTCTGACCCAATGGCAGATGGTCCCACCATTCAATCCGCCAGTGAAAGAGCTTTGAAGAATTATTTTACCCTGGATGATATTTTTGCAACGGCTGAGAGAATTCGTAGCCAATCTCAGATTCCCCTCCTGCTTTTCAGCTACTATAATCCGATTTTTAAATTTGGTGAGGAGCGGGCAGTGAGCCTGGCGCAGGAGGCAGGCATTGATGGAATGCTGGTGGTGGACCTGCCCCCGGAGGAAAGTGAAAATTTAGGAAAACTTTGTGCGGATTATGGACTTTCTCTGGTTCATCTTGCCACCCCAACCAGCACCCCGGAAAGACTAAAGCTGATTGCCCAAGCCTCTAGCGGGTTTATTTATTATGTCTCGGTAACCGGAGTTACTGGCGCTCGGGAACAATTACCCGAGGACCTTATTGAGCATCTTCGCCTGGTAAAAAAATTTACCGACCTTCCCATCGCGGTTGGATTTGGTATTTCCAGGTCCGAGCAGGCAAAAGAGCTGGGCAGAATTGCAGATGCGGTGGTGGTAGGAAGCGCCCTGGTAAAGTTAATTGAAAAATATTCCAGCACTGATAAGCTCTTTGAGGAGATAAAGAATTTTGCCCGCGCTCTTAAATCTGAATTAGAAAAATCCAGAAGTTAAATTCAAATGTCCAATTCCCAGAAGTCTTTTCCCTATCAACCACCACCAGCGGTTAGTGAGGCTCAATATCTCCGGAGCGAGAGCTGGCGTCTTGCCTGGCCGGTTTTTCTCGGTCAGGGAGGAAACCAGGTAATGATTCTTTTAAGCCGGATGATGGTGGGACATCTGGGAGAGGGTTCGCTGGCAGGAGTGGGGATTGGGCAGATG
>CAZKMM010000162.1:0-4374 GCA_964553915.1 uncultured bacterium | reverse complement strand
GAATTTATAATGAGTGAGGGTTTTATCTCCCAGGTTGGCATTGATGGGAATGGTAAAGCTGTCTCCTGGGTCATAACCCGCAGAACTTCCAATTCCAACCTCTCCGGGTTTTTCCACTCCGGCATAAGCCGGGTAAGAATGAACCACCGGGGCAGTATTATAGCCTGGGATAATTAGAGTAGAGCCTTCTAAACATTTTGTCGGGTCCGGGTCGCAGAGCATTCCCGGAGATAAAACCACCTGGGGGTCAATATCCTGAAGAAAAATCTCCACTTCATCGGTCTCATTATCGCCACCGCAACCCAGAATTGCAGAAAACAGAAGAAGAGGAAAAATTAAACAAGCTAACCGCTTGAGGTTTTCTATCATATTATTCTTTTACCAGCCAGACCTTGAGGTTGGCTTCCAGTTCCTGGTTGAGATGAATGGGGACTGTGTAAACCCCGAGATTCTTCAGAGGCTCCTGTAGTTTTATCCATCTTTTATCAATTTCTATTCCTTCTTTTTTCAGTGCCTGGGCAATATCCATAGCAGTAACCGAGCCAAAGAGCCGGTCGCTTTCTCCAACCTTGCAGGGAATGGTAATGGAGAGTTTTTCAATCTGCTCTTTTAGAGCCTGAGCAGTTTTTCGCAGTCTTAATTGTTTAGCCTGAATTATTCTTTTTTGATGCTCCAGTTGAGCCAGGTTTTTGCCAGTAGCAGGAATTGCTAATTTCCTCGGAATAAGATAATTTCTGGCATAGCCATTTTTTACCTCAATAATCTCTCCAGCTCTTCCCAGTTTTTCTACATCTTCCAGCAAAATTACCTTCATTTTCTCTCCCTCAAAAAATTAGATATGAGGCGGTCCATAAGGCAGGAGTGCCATAATCCTTGCCCGCTTAATTGCCCGGGAAAGCTGTCTTTGATGATATGCACAGGTGCCGGTCATTCTCCTTGGTAATATTTTAGCACGCTCCGAGATATATCTGCAAAGCAAACGCACATCTTTATAATTTATCTCTATTTTTTCCTGACAGAATCTGCATACCTTTCTTCTCGGATACTGCCTTCTTTTCTCTTGAGTGGTTTGTCTGGTTTCCTGACTCATTCTTTTTCCTCCTCTGGTTCTGGTTGGCTGGGAGAGGATTCAGAGTCTGGCTCAGGAGAAGCTGAAGCCTCTTCTGGCTCCGGTTGTTCTTCAGGAGGTTGTTCTTCAGGAGCAGGAGCTTCTTCTTTCTTTTCTTCTGCTGGTTTAGGAGCTCCGCTTATCTGAACCATCTGCTCCCTGGGGATTCTTCTCTCCCGAGGCGGTTCTACCACCTCCAAGCCTTCTCCATCTTCCCTGAGCCTGACCTCTGGCACTACTTCTTCTCTCCAGATAACCTCTTCTTCCAAAGCTTCTACTTTATCAGCTAATTTGACGGTCTGAAATCTAAAGGTCTCATCAATCAGCTTCATATAATCTTCCAGCTCCTTAATCACCTGACCATTACCTGCATAGACCAGAAGAAAATAGTGTCCATAGAAGAATTTTTCTCCCCGAATCCGAATTGAATATGCCAGCTTTCTTAAACCCCAGTCAGACACTTCTATAAGCTTTCCGCCCCTGTCCGCAATTTTCTGCTCCAGGCGAGATATTAATTCTTTAATCTGGTCAGGATTTAGTTCCGGACGGGCAATGATTAGAGTTTCATATTTTCTCAGCTTCAATTTTTACCTCCTTATGGGTTTCTAGCCCCGGGCTTTTGCTCGGAGCAAGGAGTTAAATTTAATTATAAGAAAATTTTCCTCAAATTCAACCCTCAGGAAAAATTCCATCAAACATCCTGCCGAGCCAGAATGGTCACGCTCGCAACAGTAAAAGCACCACCAAGATTATGAGCCAGACCAATTTTAGCATCTTTTACCTGAAGTCCGTCCGCTCTTCCCTGAAGTTGTTTGGTAAGCTCTACCAGCATCCGACAGCCAGTTGCTCCGATTGGATGCCCAAAGCATTTTAATCCTCCAGAAACATTTACTGGAATCAATCCGCCGTATTTGGTATTGCCTTCTGCAACAAAATCTCCTGCCTCACCTTTCTTACATAAGCCAAGGTCCTGAATATTTAAAAGCTCGGTAATGGTGAAGCAATCATGACATTCTACCAGGTCAATCTCTTTTACCGGGTCTTTGATTCCTGCCTGTTCATAAGCCATTTTTCCTGCCTGCTGGGTAGAGGGAAATCCTGTAAAATCAAATTGAGGATGGAGCCAGGGCGCCAAGGTATGGACCGAAATAGCATTTGCTAACACCTTCACATAATCGTCTTTATGCTTAAGGTTTTTTATTCTCTCTGGGGTGGTAATAATCAAGGCGGCAGCGCCATCGCTCATTGCACAGCAATCAAACCTTCCCAGAGGCCAGGCAATAATCGGAGCTTTTAAAACCTGTTCCTTGGTCACTGGTTTTCTGAAATGAGCTTTGGGATGGTGGGAGCCATGCTCGTGGTTTTTTACCGCAACATTTGCCAGAGTCTCTTTGTTCCAGCCATAGACCTCAAAACAACGAGTTGCCGCTAAGGCAAACATACTGGGAGCAGGTGGAAATTGCATCATTACTCCTCTGGCACCGCCCATATCCGGAAGTCCTCTGCTACCCTGGTCCATCAGTTTTTCCACTCCGCAGGCTAAAACCATTTCATGCACCCCACTGGCAACTGCCAGACAGGCATTTCTAAAAGCATCCATTCCACTGGCACAGAAATTTTCTACCCGGGTAAAGGGAATTCCATACATTTTCAAAAATTCCGCTGCGCTTCCTCCACTCACCCCGGTAAAGGGATATTGAATTCCCACCCAGCCCGCTTCTATTTCTTTGGGTTCAACCCCGGCGTCCTCCAGGGCTTCATAAACCGCATCTACTAAAAGGTCTTCTTGAGATTTATCCCAGAGCTCTCCAAATTTGGTATAGCCAACCCCGGCAATCACTACCCGGTCTTTTAGCCCTTTCATATCTTCTCTCCTTTCTGATTAGGCTTGAGCTTCTTTTTTCCAAGCAGGACGACATCTCCAGTAATAATTATGAAATCCGCTTCCCTGATGAAGGTTCCTGAATACGATTTCCACCTCCATCCCGATTTTTACTTCTTCGGGGTCGCAGTCAGTCATAGTTAAAAAGACCCTTCCTCCTCCTTCCAGCTCAATCACACACCAGGGAACCGGCAATGCACCTCCGGAGCGAATATAATCTTTGGTAAAGGTAAAGATAGTTCCCCGGCGAGCCAGCTTAACCTTTTCAAAATTATCCTTGCTCTGGCAAACATAGCAGATTCTAACCAGGGGATATTGCACGGTTCCACAATTCTTACACTTATGCCCAAAGAATCCTAATTCCGCCTCTCTTTCCCGCCAGTGAATAACCGTGGAGGTTTTGGGGTAGTTATAAGGCTTGCGGGCGAATTTTCTGAATTTACCATACTGCTCATAGCTCCAGAGCACTCTTTTCCTTTCCAGATTTCCTTTCACTCCCACTCGTGGGACCGGTTCTTTGATTCGCTCAGTGGTGATAAAGAGCATCGCATCCGCTCCATCACCATGACTGGCAAGAATAATCTCCTGATTAGGCTCGCCGTTTTCCAGCGCGTTGGCAAAAGCAATTAAAGGAGCACTCACTCCAGTGTTCCCAATGGAAGTAAAGAGCGGGTCAGCAAGCTGGGTCATTGGATTTAAACCCAGTTTCCCGGCAATTGCCATTAGCCCCCGGGGGTCAAAATATGAACAGGCTAGTTTAGAAATTTCTTTTAATTCTATGCCAGTCTTTTTTGCCAGCCCCTGAATTGCTTCCAGGACATTTGCCTGAAAAGCAAATTTAGCTTCCAGTTTATCTTCAAAATGCATAATGTAATCATCTTTATCCTTTCTCCAGATTCCGATGATTTCATCAGAGATGGAATAAATATCTTTTAGCTCCGCAATAAGATTTTCCTTAGAGATGAGCAAAGCAACTGCACCATCTCCCAGCAATTGTTCCTCAAAAGATTCCTGCTCACTAAGCCGGATATCACTTGCCAATACCAGCACCTTCTGGCAGGAACCGCTTTCAATGGCGTCTTTGGCAATTTTTATTGCGCTAGTTCCTGCTCTCAGAGTGTCAGTCAGGTCCAGAGTCATTGCGGTTCTGGGAAGACCGAGCACAGTGGCAATAGTGGGAGCGCCTGACTTTTCCTTATAAGGTGCGGTGGTAGTGGCAAAAATCAAACCATCAATTTTGCTCGGGTCTATTCCCACCAGGCAATCAAAGCCTGCTTCCACTGCCATTGTCAGACTATCCTCATCCCCACCGGCGACAGCTTTTTCTCCCGGCCCGCTGGGCATTCCCCAGACTTTTCCGATTTCACTCCTTGCCAGTCGCCAG
>CAZKMM010000161.1:0-4400 GCA_964553915.1 uncultured bacterium | reverse complement strand
CTGCCCGGCTCCGATTTCCATAATTAAAAATCCCTCTGGAGTCAGATATTGATGAGCCCGGGTAAGAATTTGCTCAATTATCTCTAAACCTTTTTCCCCACCGTTCAGGGCAATTCTCGGCTCGTATTCTGCCACCTCTGGCTCCAAAGAATTAAAAGCATCATTCGGAATGTAAGGTGGATTACAAACTATCAGGGCAAATCTTTCCCCGAAAAAGGGCTGGAAAAGGTCGCCGAGAAAAAATCTTATTCTTTTTTCCAGCCCGTATTTTTGAGCGTTTCTTTTTGCCAGCTGGAGCGCCCGAAGAGAAATATCCGAAGCATAAAATTCCAGCTGACCTTTGAGTTCTTTCAGCTCATAAGCCAGGCTCAGGATAATGGCGCCCGAGCCGGTGCCTAAATCCAGAATTTTTCTCACCCTCGGATAAGAAAGAATCAGCTCTATTGCCTTCTCCACCAGAAGCTCGGTCTCCGGGCGAGGCACCATTACTGAATCATCTATCTCCAGCTCCAGCTCGCGGAACCAGGCTTTTTCAATCAAATATGCCAGAGGAACTCTCCGGGCTCTTTTTTCAGCCAGAGCCATCGCCCGAGCTATTTTTTCTGGAGGGAGTTTTTCCTCTCGGTGAAGGTAAAGCTCAGCCCGGGAGCAGGTAAAAAGATGGGAGAGAATTAGCTCTGCTTCCAGCCGGGCTGATTCTATTCCTGCCTGCTTAAGCCGGGAAATAATCTCTTTTAACAGCTCTGCCAGGTTCTCAACTTCTGGCACGGGCAAGAGTCTCTTCCTCCATCTCTGCCAGCTTCTTGGCTTTCTCCTCAGCCCGAAGCGCCTCTATCAGCTCGTCTAGGTCTCCTTCCATAATTTTATCCAGTTTGTAGAGGGTAAGGTTGATTCGGTGGTCAGTTATCCGGTTTTGTGGGAAATTATAGGTGCGGATTTTTTCTGCCCGGTCTCCGCTTCCAATCTGGCTCCTGCGCATTCCGTCCCGCTCGGTCCTCTGCTTTTGCTTTTCCATTTCCAGGAGCCGGGATTTTAAAATCTTTAACGCCCGGGCTTTATTCTTGTGCTGGCTCCTTTCATCCTGACAGACGACCACCAAACCTGTGGGAAGATGAGTGATTCTCACTGCAGAATCCGTGGTATTTACTCCCTGCCCGCCTGGTCCCTGGGCACGAAAAACATCTATTCGGAGGTCTTTTTCCTCATTTATCTCCACCTCAACTTCTTCTGCTTCCGGCAGAACCGCTACTGAAGCGGTGGAGGTATGAATCCTTCCCCCGGATTCTGTGATGGGAATTCTCTGCACCCGGTGCACCCCGCTTTCATATTTAAGCCAGCCATAAGCTCCCTTCCCCTCCACCTCACAGATTATCTCTTTGAATCCCCCCAGGTCGGTGGGATGAAAGCTGGCAACCCGAAGCTTAAACCCTTTTTTAGAAACCCATTTCTGATACATTTCAAACAGGTCCCGGGCAAAAAGACCTGCTTCTTCCCCGCCGGCACCTGCCCTGATTTCCAGAATAGCGTTCTTCTCCTCATCCGGGTCTGGAGGAATTAAAAGCTCCTTAATTTTTTCCTCCAGCTCAGCTTTTCTTGTGCTTAACTGCTCCAGCTCCTGCTCTGCCAGTTCCTTCAGCTCCGGGTCATCTCCTTTTAAAATCATCTGATTCTCTTCTATCTCTTTGAGCAGTTTTTGATATTCCCGCCAGCTCTCAACAATCGGACGAAGCTCGGACTGACGCTGATACAATGCCTGATACCGCTCCGGGTCCGAATAAACCTCCGGGCGGGAAAGCTCCTGCTCCAGCTTCTCATACTGGGCAGAAATCTCTTTTAACCGGCTTAAAAATTCCATCTCTTTCCTCCGGGCAAAAATAAAGCCGGGACATCAAAAAGATGCCCCGGCACCAGATATATGCTCAGCTAAGCCTTTTTTGTCTTTTTTGAAGATTTCTTTGCCCGAACGCTAATCTTGGCTTTATCACCATATCGCTTATAAAACTTGTCCACTCGCCCGGCACTATCTACTAATTTTTGCTGACCGGTAAAGATAGGATGACATTTAGAGCAGATGTCAATCTTAATCACCCCCTGACGGGTGGAGCGGGTTTCAATCACATTTCCGCAGGCACATTCAAACCTGACCGGACCATATTTGGGATGAATATCCTTTTTCATTTTCCTTCTCCTTAACCTGGATTATTATTATAATCAGAGCCGGGTAAAAATCAACTCCCTTTGCCCAGCATCTCCTCTGCCTGCTTTTTAATCTTTTGAAGATGAAAATCGTTTTTAAAGCTCGGGTCTAATTCCTCTGCCTTTTCAATCAGCTCCAGTGCCCGACGAGGACGATTTACCATCAAAAGAAAATTGCCGTATTCTCCGTAAACCAGGGCATTTCTTTTCCCCTGCTCCAGTGCCAGTTCAAATTCTGCCTCTGCTCTTCCCACCCTGCCCTGAGCCAGATAATAATTTGCCATAAAAATATGACCAAGCACGGTCTCCCTCAGTTTATTCTGGTCAATCAGCTCCAAAGCTTTTTGCTCATCTCCCTGAGCCAGATATATTCGGGCTAAATAATAAGCATTAGTTTTTGCTTCTGGCTCCAGCTCCAGAGCCTTTTCAAATGCCTTTTTTGCCTTCTCTTTCTGGTTAAGCCGAAGATAACAGGTGCCGAGCTTGCTATAAAGCTCCTCATCCTCGCCTACCACTTTCAGAGCCTTCTCAATCCATTCCACCGCTTCCATATATCTTCCCATCCCGAACAAAGCACTGGCTTTCATCCGGGTGGCAAAGGAATTGTTCGGGTCTTTTTCCAGCACTTTCTCTGATTTATTTAAAAGCATCCGGTATCTGCCCCCGGCAAGGTCTCCCTGCATAGAATTTAAATACCGAAGCAGGCTGGCATAATCCCGGGGATTTTTCTTCTTCGCCTCTTCCAGGTCAAACCTGGTTTTGCCGGTAAGATAGCCCAGGGCAAGAAGCTGTTTTCGGGTCTCATCATCCAGCTTGACCCTTCCTTTGGCTAATTGAGCGATTTCTGAGCGAGAGGATTGTTTAATCTGCTCCAGCTTGTAATCCAGCTCTTTTACCAGCTTGGGATTTTCCTCAGCAAGGTTCTTTAGCTCCCCCGGGTCCTTGCTAAGCTCATAAAGCTCGGGCTTGGGTGCCTGAATGTACTTATACTGAAAAGTCACCAGAGAATAAAGCTCACTCCAGCCATAATGAAGGAAAGGAAAATGTGATTCCAAAAAGGCTTCTCCCTCGGGCTGGTCCGGTTCTTTTCCCAGAATTAAATCCTTCAGGCTCCTTCCCTGCACCTGCTCCGGAATGGGCAAGCCTAAAAGCTCTAAAACCGTGGGCATCAGGTCAATCTGGCTCACCACTTTTTTAATTTTTCTGCCCGGATTCTTCAGCCCGGGAATATAAACCAGAAAAGGAATATGCTGGGTTGCTTCATAAAGAAAAACCGAATGGGTCATCTCCTCATGCTCTCCCAGGGATTCTCCGTGGTCGCCAATGGCAACAATAATAGTATTCTGAAACAGCCCCTTTTCCTCCATCCATTCAAAGAGCCGTTTAATCTGCGAATCCATAAAGGCAATTTCTCCAGAGTATCGGTCAAAATAATAAAGCCGGCGATAGGGCTCGGGCGGGTCGTATTCCATATGTGGGTCATAATAGTGGACCCAGAGGAAGAATTTTTTATGATAGTTTTTGCCAAGCCATTTTAAGACCGCATCAGTGGTTCGGTCTGCTTTTCTTTCGGCTACCAGTGCGGTCATTTCTTTCTGGGGCTGGATATCTTCTTCATTCCAGTATTCAAACCCCTGATTCAAGTTAAAGGTCCTTTTTAAAACCGCGGCGCTGATGAACCCGGCAGTAGTATAGCCATGCTCTTTTAATACCTCGGGCAGAGTAATAATCTCATCCGGCACCCGATACCCGCCATTGTCTACCACTCCGTTATAAAGCGGATAGGTGCCAGATAAAATGGCAGTATGTGCCGGAAGGGTCATCGGGAGATGAGAATAAGCCCGAAGGAAGATTACCCCTTCCCGTGCCAGGCGGTTTAATGCCGGGGTCTCTATATTCCAGTATCCATAACAGCGGAGATGGTCTGCCCGGGTGGTGTCTAGGGTGAGCAGAAGCACATTATAGCCGGGCTTTTTTAAAAAACAGCCCAGCTTGAAAAAAAACAAGGAGCCGAACAAAATAGCCAGTGCAAAAAGAGAAACAAGCGTCCGGAGCAGATATTTTCTAGTCTTCTTCAATTTCTATAATCTCCTTGATTAAGGGACAGCGGTCAAATACCCCGAGTTCCTTGCATTCCTCTTCCCGCTCACAAAATGCTCCATATAAATGAGAATACACCGAACAGCACCCCCGGGAGAAGAAAT
>CAZKMM010000160.1:0-4409 GCA_964553915.1 uncultured bacterium | reverse complement strand
CAGGCAAGAGCAATGGTGCGGGCAGGAAATTGCTCGGCTCCGAGGGTAAATTTTTGATTATTAAAATTCAGGGCAGAAGGGTCGGTGAAAAAAGTAAGGTCTTTGATTTGGGCAGGAGGCTCTTGGTCTCCTTCTTCGCAGGAAAAAGTCAAAAAGAATCCGATGAGAAAAAGAAAGCATAAAAATTTTCTCATCACTCAAGCCCTTTCCAGTAATTTTTTTGATATTTTTTCAGCTCGGTGAGAATTTTACTCAAACGCTCGCTGGGAGAAGAAAGCCGGTTTATTGGGGCTATTTCCCCCAGAAGCAGTTGCATAATCTTTTGAATACTCCGGGCAATCCCCTCCACCGAATAACCACCTTCCAGGGCAAAAACCAGCTTCCCTTCGCAGGTCTTTTCTGCTATCTCCATCAGAATGGTTGCCAGCCGGGCAAAGCCGTTCTCGGTGACTTCCATTCCTCCGAGCGGGTCCTGATAATACGGGTCAAAGCCTGCAGAAACCAGAACCAGCTCGGGCTGATATTCCAGAGCAATGGGAAGAAGAAGCTCGCGGTAAATTGCATCATAATCCTCATCCCCCATTCCCGCGGGGAGAGGAACATTTACCGTAAATCCCTCTCCTTTTCCTTCTCCGACTTCATTAAAATATCCGGTGCCGGGATAAAAAGGATAGCGGTGGGAGGAGAAATAAAGCACCTGGTCAGTATCATAAAAAGAATGCTGGGTGCCGTTTCCGTGATGAACATCAAAATCTGCCACCAGTACTCTTTTCAAGCCTTTTTCTTTAACTGCCCAGGCACTGGCAATGGCAATGTTGTTGAACAGGCAAAATCCCATTGCCCGCTCCCTTTCTGCGTGATGTCCGGGAGGACGGATTAAAGCAAAGCCTGAGCTTAACTCTCCCTCCAGCACTTTTTCCACCAGATTAAGCAATCCGCCTACCGCATAAAGCGCGGCATCAAAAGAATCTGGCGAGGTGGAAGTATCCGGGTCTAAATAACTGCTTGATTTTCCCCTGGTGCTGGCAATATCCTGATAATGTCTTTCCGAATGAATCAAAAGGATTTCGGATTTTTCTGCTTTTCTCAGCTCCACCGGGACTAACTTCTGACTTAATCCGCTCTGGTCCAGCATTCCGTAGATAGATACCAGCCTCTCCGGACACTCAGGATGTCCCCACCCGGGGTCGTGCTTTAAAAAAATTTCTCCCCTTACCACACCGACTTTTTCTGCCATTTTTCTCTCCTTTCTTTACCCTTAATTATTTGCCTTTGTTCTCAAGGGCAAAAAGAGCCGCACCCAGAGCGCCGACAATTTGCGACTCTTCAGGAACCAGAAGTTTTCTTCCCAGCCTCTCGCTCAGTGCCCGCACCACCCCGGAATTTTTCGCCACTCCTCCGCTAATCACAATCTCCGGCTCAGCTCCTACCCGGCTGACCAGCCCCAAAACCCGCTCTGCCACTGAATTATGAAGTGCCCGGATTATATCTTCTCGCTTCTCACCCCGGGCTAAGAGCCCCACCACCTCGCTTTCCGCAAAAACCGTGCAAACACTGCTTACCTGAAGCTTCCTCTGGCTCTTTTTTTCCAGCTCGCCCATCTCGCTTACTTCCACTTCTAAAGCTCTTGCCATTACCTCTAAAAACCTTCCAGTTCCGGCGGCGCATTTATCATTCATCTGAAAGGCAAGCACTCTGCCCTGAGCATCAATTCTGATGGCTTTGCTGTCCTGCCCGCCGATGTCAATAATGGTTCTTGCCCGGGGAAATAGATGAAAAGCCCCTTTTGCCTGACAGGTGATTTCGGTAATCTGTCCATCCGCATTTGCTCGCTCCCTTCCATAGCCCGTGGCAACAATTCGCTGGATTTGTTCCCTTTTTGCACCTGCCTGAGCTAAAGCTGATTCCATTGCCCGCTCCAGAGCTTTTCTGGTCTCGGCTCCAGTAAGCTCTATGGCATATCCCCGGAGATTTTTCTCCCGGTCAATCAATACCACCTCGGTTGAAATAGAGCCTATGTCCACTCCTGCATATAACTTCTCCATTTCTCACTCCTTTAATATCTCCTTTTTCTCTTGGCTTCTCTTCTCAATTCTCGCTCCAGGTCTCGCTTTTTGATTTCTTCCCTTCGGTCGTAGAGCTTCTTTCCTTTTGCCAGTGCAATCTCTACTTTGGCCATCCCCCGGGAGTTGAAATATATCTTTGTAGGAATAATAGTATAACCTCTCTCAGTTACTTTTCCCAGAAGCCTTTTTAATTCTTTTTTATGAAGAAGAAGTTTTCGCTCTCGCTCCGGTGGATGGTTAAAAAATTTTGATTGAGGGTAGGGTGAGATATGGGCATTCACCAGATAAAGCTCATCTCCATCAAACTTGCAATAAGCATCTTTTAAATTAGCTCTTCTTTCTCTTAAAGATTTTACCTCGGTGCCAAGCAGGGAAATGCCTGCTTCGTATCTTTCTTCCAGGTGATATTTTCTTTCCGCCTCACGGTTTCGGCAGATAATTCTGGACTCATTCTTCGCCATCCCTTAAAACCTCAAGCACCCGGGGACGAAATTCGCTCTGCTTTAACTTCCTTTGGTTCCAGAGCCAGATTCCCAGAAAGCTTACGAGCAAAAATACCCCTCCCAGAATAAGACTGGGATTGTCCGCGGAAAAAAGTAAATTGTTAATTGTCTTTCCCAGCATTCCTTCTATAGGAAATTGGTAGCCAGTTTTAGAAATCCATTTTCCCAGCCCGGCACCGAGAAAAAGAGCCAGCAGGGGAATAATATAAAAAACCAGCGAGGCTTTCAGGAGCTTTTTCTCTCCGATTCCAAGCGTTACCTTTTCGCCCGGTTTGGCACCCGCCAGATTGACTGCCCAGACCTGGCGGATTCCCTGCTCAGAAATCAACCGACAATGCCCCTCCTGCGGACACTGGGCGCACATCTCACTTCTTTTGATAGAGACCAGAGCCAGCTCTTCTTTGATCTCTTCCACAATCCCGGATTCCTTGATCAACTGATTTCCTCCTTACCGGCAGGAACATTAAAATGGAATATCTTCCTCCTCTCCTTTCTCAATCGGCTCATAAACCACTTCTTCCTCTTCACCAATGGGAGTTTCTCCTTTAGAGCCAAGAAGAATAATGGTACGGGCAATGATTTCCGTGGTGAAGCGTTTTTGCCCATTCTGGTCGGTCCAGTCCCGGGTCTGAAGCCTGCCCTCCACATAAACCTGCTTTCCCTTGGAAAGATACTCACTGCAAAATTCTGCCAGCTTGCCAAAAGCAACTATTCGGTGCCATTCGGTTCGCTCCTGCTGTTTTCCCTCCCGGTCAGTCCAGACCTCATTGGTTGCCATTGTGAAATTGGCAACCGCCTGTCCTTTAGGAAGGTATCTTACCTCCGGGTCTCTGCCCAGGTGCCCGATTAAAAGCACCTTGTTTAAGCTTCGGCTTCCCATTGCTCACCCCTGATTTTTTTCTTTGAATTTAGCACAGGCTAATATATAATACAACAAAATGAAAACCCTTTACACCATTTATATGTGGCTGGTTCTGGCACTGGCAACGATTTTCTGGGGAAGCCTTCTGGGTCTGGTTCTTCCCATAGACCGGGGCAGATTTCTTTATTATTACATCAGCCGATTCTGGGCAAGGACAATTATTTTCTTAAGCGGGGTAAAGGTGAGGGTAGAAGGGCTGGAAAAGATTCCTGCCACCTCGTGCATTTTTATGGCAAATCATCAGAGTTATTTTGATGTGATTTGTTTGATTGGTTTTTTACCCCGTCCTGCCCGGTTTGTTGCCAAGCGGATTTTAAAGTTCATTCCGCTTTTTGGTCAGCTTATGTGGGGAAGCGGGCATATCATCATAGACCGGAAGAACCCGAAACAAGCCTGGGCAGAGCTGGATAGGGCAATAGAAAAAATCAAAAAAGGCACCAGTGTGCTGGTCTTTCCAGAAGGAACCAGAAGCCCGAATCATAAGCTGGGACCATATAAAAAAGGCGGATTTGTGCTGGCAATTAAATCCGGGGTGCCGATTGTTCCCATCAGCATCACCGGCACTCAATCAATGATGCCCAAAGGTAAATACAGCTTTTCCCGCCCGGAGCTGATTGAGATAAAAATTGGAGAGCCAATTTGGGTCCAGGATTATACAATGGAAAACAAAGAAGAATTGATGGAGCGGGTGAGAAGGGCAATTATTAAAGGATTTTCTCCCGGCACCCCTGAAGCGGAAATAAACCAGCCCGAATTAAAAGAACGATTAGAAAATTAACTGACTCTTATCTGAGCCTTCCCAGAGTCGCGGTTTGCAAAATACTAAAAATATCTTCCCCTGCTTTACAAAATCTAAATAATCCTAAGGCGGGTAGAGAAAAAATTATCAATGACCTTTGCCGGCTACCTGAAGCCGGA
>CAZKMM010000159.1:0-4442 GCA_964553915.1 uncultured bacterium | reverse complement strand
ATGCCAGAATATAAAAACTCACGCTAAATCCCCAGCTGGCAATTGCTTCCTGCATCTTACTTAACCAAATCCTCCAGAGTTAAAATAAATTTCTCCGGGCTATCCTGAGCCAGCTTCATCTCCTGCGTATCCATATAAAGAGCATCGCAGGGGCAGGCTTCCGCACAAAGCCCACAGAAGACACATTCAAAAAGATTTATTTCAAACTTCTCGGGATATTTCTCTTTCTCCGCCCCTTCTGGTGACTCGCCTGCTTCTATATGAATGCATCCGCTCGGACAAACCGTGGCACAGCAAAAACAGGCAACACATTTTACCGAGCCGTCTTCCCTGCGGTTCAGCCGATGTCTTCCTCTCCAGCGCTCACTGATCCAGCGTCTCTCCTCCGGATATTGAATGGTCTGAACTTCTTTTTTAATCACCCGGTCCAGCCCGGGAATAAAGCCAAAGAAATTCACCAGAAAATGCCGGCTGGTAACCACCAAGCCCCGAAACAGCTCCGGCAAATAAAGCCGAACCCAATTGCTATGTGGCTTTTTCTTTGCCATTTTAATAACCTAAAATCCTCTCCAGTGCCGGCTTAAATCTCTGCTCCAGAAGAATAATTATCACGGTTAAAACAATATTTGCCATTGCCAGGGGTAAAATCCGCTTCCAGCCCAATCTCATTATCTGGTCATAGCGGAACCTTGGCCAGGTCCAGCGAATAGTAACCAACAGCCAGCAGAAAAATATCACCTTCAAAGCAAAAAACCCAGCCTGAGCCAGAACAATCAAAAGATTGATTAAATCCATCCTCCAGCTTGCCTGCTTCACCCATTCCAGATTCGCCCAAACAATGTTGATGTGGAGCAAAGGTATCCGAACCCCTTCAGCATCCACCCAGGGTATCTGCCAGCCTCCAAAGAAAAGAACCGCACTCATCGCTCCGAGCAAAACTAACTCCACATATTCCGAGAACATAAACATCAGAAATTTTGCCCCGGAGTATTCCAGGAAATACCCGGCAATAATCTCACTTTCTCCTTCCGGAATATCAAACGGAGTTCTTTTTATTTCCATCAACCCACAGGCAAAGAACAGGATAAAAGCAATTGGCTGGGTAATAATCCCCCATTTAGGAATAATCCCCAGCCACAAATCCCCCTGGCGTTCAACAATCGTGCTGATGCTGGCAGAACCATACATCATCACCACTCCCACCAGACTCAATCCCAGAGCAACCTCATAACTGAACATCTGATTAACCGCACGAACCGCACCTAAAAACGACCATTTATTGTTGGAGCTGAACCCTCCCATCATCACTCCATATACTAAAAGACCACCCATTGCCAGAACAAACAAAATCCCCACATTCAAATCCGAAGCCTGAAAAGTAATGGTGAAATTGGAAAAATGCAAAACATCGCCCGGAAACAGCCTTCCGAGCAAGGGAATGCTCTCCGCGGGAATATCCTTCCAGTGAATGGTAAGCGGTCCAGCAAAAGGCACTACCGCAAAAGCCACAAAAGCCAGCCCGAGCGAGAGAATCGGTGCAAGAGTATGCATCCACCTCCAGGCACCCTCGGGAATAAAATCTTCTTTAAAAAGCATCTTGGTCGCATCTGCAATCGGGTGGAAAATTCCAAACAATCTCCAGTTCCGAATAATCCGAACATTTGCCCGGTTGGGACCGATTCGGTCCTGAATCAGGCTTGCCTGCTTTCTCTCTGCCCAGGTTAAAATTCCAGCTAAACTGGCAACTCCGGCAAAAGCCAGAAATGCCCACAGGCATTGTATCAAAGTCAGAACCAGCTCATCCAGGCTCATTCGCTAATCTCCAGTCTTTTTGCCAGCTCGTTAATTATCTCCACCCCGTTTCTGGCATCTCCCCTGGGAGCTAAAGCCGGATAAAACTTCTGCTCTATCCCTTCAAAATTAACAAAACTGCCTTCACTTTCCGCATAACTGGTGATGGGAAGAGAAACCTTTGCCCGCTCCACCAGCTCGCTTACCTTCGGACTTAAAACCACCATCGGTTTATCCGCCAGCTCAACTCCTTCTGAATAAAGGCTCTCTAAAACCACCACCAGCTTTATCTCTGCTAGAGCTACGCTTTTAAGCTCGCTGATTCCCAGCTTCTCCATCCCTTTGCAATTGGCATCCCGGTCCGCTTTCTTCAAAAGAAAATCATCTTCTCCCTGCTTCCGACAATAATAAGCCGGCTCACCGCCCAGCCCCAAAATCAATTTCTTAAAAGCCTCTGCCTCCTCCAGACTGGCACTGGCACTGACCAAGCCCAGCACCCTTCCTTTACTCTCCTCCAAGAGCTGAACCGCTTTATTTATTCCCAGCTCAAGGCTCACTTCTTGTCCAGAACCGTTCTCACTCACCCGTGCCCGAAGAAGCCGATTCTCATTGATTGCCTTATACGCCAGCCTCCCCTCATCACAAGCCCAGCTCTGATTCACCTCCTCATTCTCCCTCGGACGAATCCGATAGACCACCCCGTTCTCGTGGTCAAGCCAGATATTGCATCCCCGGGCACAATAAGGGCAGATGCTCGGGGTGCTGGTCAAAAACCAGACTCGCTTTTTAAACCGAAAATCCCGGCTCGTCCAGGCTCCCACTGGACAAATATCTGTCAGGCACAGAGAATAAGGATTATTTACCTCTTTTCCCGGGAAGGTGGTAATCACGCTTCGGTCGCCCCGTTCCGCAGGAGTAAGGCACTCATCTTTAGCAATATCCCGCATAAACCGAACACAGCGGGTGCAGAGAATGCACCGCTCCTGGTCTAAAACCAGGGTGGGTCCCATAATCAATCTTTTGCCTTTTTTTACTTTGGCATCCAGGGGATTAAGCCGGCTGGGAGCCAGACCATAATCAAAGTAATAATTCTGCAGGGTGCATTCTCCGGCTTTATCACAAACCGGGCAGTCTATTGGATGATTTTTAAGCATAAACTCTAAAACCGCTTTTCTTGCCTGCCGAACTTCCTCACACTCGCTATCCACCACCATTCCATCCTGAATCCGGGTGGCACAGGAAATTTGAAGCTTGGGCATCCCTTCTACCTTTACCAGACACATCCGACAGCTTCCCCGAATCTCCAGCCGGGGATGATAACAAAAATGAGGAATATAAATCCCGTTCTCCAGCGCCACCTGAAGAATGGTTTTTCCTTCCTCAGCGCTCAGCTCTTTTCCGTTTATGGTTATTTTCACTGCCATTTATTTCCACTCCAGAGGAAAAGGCTTTGATTGAGGACAGCCTTTATTAATAATATGTGTCTCAAATTCCTCCCGGAATTTATCAATAAAACTTTTTACCGGGGTGGCAGCCGCATCTGCCAGCGGGCAGATGGTTCTTCCCGTCATATTCTGTGCCAGGCTGTAAAGAACCTCTAAATCTTTCATCTCTGCTTTTCCCTGAGAGATACGCCTGGCTATCTGCGCCATCCAGCCGGTGCCCTCCCGGCAGGGGGTGCACTGACCACAGCTCTCATGAGCATAAAAATGAGTGAGAATTTCAAGAAGCTTGGGCATACAGGTGCCCTCCGCAATCACAATCACCGCGCCAGAGCCAAGCAGAGAGCCTGCCTGCTGGAGCGATTCATAATCCAGGTTCACCCCCTCGCATTCCTCTGCCCGGAGAATCGGGGTGGAGCTACCGCCCGGAATCACTGCTTTTAATTTTAATCCGTTCTTCACTCCGCCAGCAACCTCGTTAATCAGCTTCATTAAAGGAAATCCAAGCGGAAGCTCATATACCCCGGGCTTTTCTATATGCCCGCTGATGCAGAAAAGCTTGGTGCCCGGGCTTTTTTCCGTGCCAAATTTTCTATAAGCCTCTACTCCCTCTCTGATTATGTAAGGAACCGAGGCAATGGTCTCAACATTATTCACCGTGGTAGGCATATCCCAGACCCCTCGCTGGGGCGGGAACGGTGGACGAATCCGGGGATTGCCCCGCTTTCCTTCCAGGCTTTCAATTAAAGCGGTCTCCTCTCCACAGACATAAGCTCCGGCTCCCCGATGCACATAAACATCAAGGTTAAAATCCTTTCCAAAAATTCTCTCGCCCAGAAATCCCCGCTGATATGCTTCTTTGATGGCTCTCTCCAAAATATCTGCTGGCTCGCTGAATTCTCCCCGAATGTAAACATAAGCCGCTTTTGCTCCCATCGCCCAGCAGGCAATGATAATCCCCTCAATCAACATATGCGGGTCCCTGCGGAGAATCTCCCGGTCTTTAAAAGTTCCCGGCTCGCCCTCATCCGCATTCACGCATAGATATTTAGGACGGTCATCTTTGGGCATAAACATCCATTTTCTTCCTGCCGGAAACCCGGCACCGCCTCTTCCCCGAAGCCCGGCATCTAAAACCTCTTGGCATACTTTTTCTGGAGGCATATCAAGCGCCTTTTCCGCAGCCTTATATCCACCACTGGCAAGATA
>CAZKMM010000158.1:0-4452 GCA_964553915.1 uncultured bacterium | reverse complement strand
AGCCAAGCTAATACCTGTCAAACTGTACGGATTTTTGAAAATTTTAAGAAAAAAGAGGGGATTTTTTCCAAAAATTCCTCTGCTAATCTTCTCGTGCTTCAATCCTCTGATAAATCTGCTTTAACTGGTCATAACCGAGCTTTTTCTGCCGGTGATAATCAACAATCCCTTTTAAATTCATTCCCGGAACCGGATGCTCCGAGCCAAACCACCCACAGCGAAAATCAGCAAACACCCAGGGCATTCCTCCAACTATCCATTCCCGCTCTAAAATCTGCTCCCAGGTTTCCTTCAAAAGCCGGGCTTGATAATCCTCGCTGAATTTTTTTTCTGCCTTCGGGTCTCGCCAGCCCGGAACTGCTCCTGCCCCGAATTCTGAAACCACAATCGGCTTATCCGGATATTTTTTATGAAGGCGGTCAAAAAATCTCCCGGCTCCTGAAATCTTCCCAAAATACCAGCCGTAATACTCATTTACCGAAATAATCTCTGCCAGGTCTGCGCTCCGCTCAAAGGCTGGAGATAGATAAGGGGAGGTAAGAAGAGCAAAGGTCACCGGTCTGCTCGGGTCTAATTTTTTTGCCAGCTGATAAAGTTCCTGATAGGTCTTTCGGGCATAGTTAAAAAATAAAGTCAGGTTCTCATTCCCGATTGACCAGATGATGATGCTCGGATGATTTCGGTCTCGTTCAATCATCTCTGCTAAGGTGAGCAGGGCGTTTTCTACCAGCTCAGGCTCGGTAATCTGGCGGATTGCTTTAAGCTCCCAGGGTTGAAGCCATCCGGCTTTTTCTGAGGGCTTAAGCAATAAAGCCTCCAGCCAGTTAATCACTCCCATTCCTGCCTGATATAAGGGAATCTCCTCGGTGATGGTAATCCCGAACCGGTCGCATAAAATCAGCCAGCCAGGGTCAGGCGGATAATGTGCCGGGCGGAGATGATTAACTCCCAGAGCTTTAATCAGCCTGATATCCTCAAGCATCCGCTCATCTGTCTGATAAAAGCCAGTTTCCGGGTCATCCTCATGCCGGTTCAATCCCCGAAGATAATAAGGCTTGCCATTGAGATAAATTCGGCTTCCCCGAACCTCAAACTTCCTAAATCCGACCTCCAGAGAATTCTCCTCCACCCCAAAAGGACCGGTCAGACGAGCAGTAAGCAGATACAAATAAGGGGAATCCGGCGACCAGGAATTTACCTGATAAAACCGGGCGGTATATTCAAAGCCTTCAACCGAGCAGGCATCAATCATTATCGGGGCAAGGGTTTTTTTCATTAAAATTTCCTCCGTAGCAGGGTCAGTCAGCTCTAATTCCATCATTACTCCAGCAGATTCTTTCCTGGCATTAAAAATCAGCCCCTTAATTTCCAGCTCTCCGCTGTTTTGATTTTCTGGCTCCGCCCTAACCTCCAGCTTGACCAGGGTCTGAGGGAAAGAAGAAACCAGCTTTACCTCCCGGGCAATCCCGCCTGCTTCCCACCAGCCGAGTCGGTCATTTTTCCAGAGCCTGGGAGGAACATCATTTGTGCTCCGGCGATTATCCACCATAACAGTAATCTGGTTCTCTTCTCCATATTTAAGCAGATTAGAAACATCAAAACTGAAACGAGTATATCCGCGGTTGTGCTTTCCAGCTGGCTTTCCGTTTATCCAGATTTGGCATTTCTGCACCACTCCATCCAGCTCCAGGCGGTTGAACCGCTCCTGCCATTCTCTTGGAACAAAAAATTTCTTCCGATACCAGCAAATCCCCTGATACTCCGCCAGCTCTGGCTTAAGTTTGGTCCAGTCCGAGGGAACTTCTATCAGCTCCCAGCCAGAATCATCAAAATTCGCCAGATAAAATTTTTGAGCCAGCCCCTGCTCCTGTGGGTCAGGTTTGAATCTCCATTTTCCAGAAAGCTCAAGCTGAGCCCGGCTTGTCTTTAAAAACCAGCCAAAGTAAGGAATACCGTTTTCTTCCAGATAAAAAATCCCTTTCTTTTCTTTAATGGCAAAATCTTTCCCGGCAAGAAGATAAGGAAGAAAAAAGATAACGAGTAAAAAAATGATAGCTTTTCTCTTCACTATTTCTTTATTTATCTCCAAATAACCAAAAAGGCAAGAGAATAAAATCCAATGGCAAAAGCCCACACCCAGGAAAAGCCCATCTGCATTGAGATTAAAACCACCGAGCAGGAAGCAACCACCGAGCAAACCCCATTAACCGCCCAGAACCAGGAAATAAGCGGTTGATTTTCCTGAGCAAAAATTCTTAACCCAATCGGAAAAGGCATTCCCATTAAAAATCCAAGAGGAAATAAAAACCCCAAACAACCGAGGACCCGAAGCGGGAAAGCTAAAGGTAAAATCAGGTCCAAGAGCCGGTTGCCAATAATAAAGTAAATCACCAACAAACCAAGCAAAAGCAATAAGGGAAGCCGGGAAAATCTCCGGGCAGTCCTCTCCCAGCTCCAGCTTCCCAGCCCGGAAAAGCCCAGTAAAGCAGGAAGAACTATGCCAATCGCATAAAAAGGATGCCCAAGAGTAAGGCTTAGTTTCTGAATCAAAACTATCTCAATAAAAAGATAGCCAAAGCCCAGTCCAAAAAAATACCAGGCAGGTCTTAAATTTATCTTCTGTTTCCTTTTGATTCTTCGGGCAGGAATTAAAATTAAAATCAGACCGATGATAATTCCCTGAAGAACCTGCGCCAAAACCACTATTTGCCCAATTAAAATCCTGGAGCCGGGAATCACTAATTGAAATAAAGAGTATTTAAAGAAATAAGGATTATCATCCCGCACCGGAGTTATATCAAAAGGATAGTCCCTGATAAACTCATCTTCTCTGCCTTCCAAAGACTTCTTAAACAACTGAACATAAAGCCCGTCTTCTTCCATTCCCGGATACCAGAGGAGCCTGGGACTAGAATCCTTTTGATAGATTTCAAACACAGGCACCCGAACTTCTATCTGCCAGTCTTGATTTTTCAGCCAATTTTTCAACCGGGAAATCTCTTCTTTGCTGAAGGGCTTTTTCTGGATAATCAAAGAAAAAATCTGGTTGTGATAAAAAGCGATGATATGCTGAGAAGGATTTTTTATTCCCAGCTCCCGCAGAGCCTTAATGGCTAAAACACAGAGCCGAAGCGATTCCCTTGGAGGAATCATCAGATACCTGCTGATGCATAGTCTTCCGGAATCAGTTAAATGCAGGTAAAACTCTTTAAAGGCTTCCACGGTATATAGGTAGCTTTCTACCAGGGTATAAGCTCCGGAGCTTATTGCGGTGGAAGTATCCACTCCGCTGAGCTGAATCAAATCATACTTTTCCCTGGTGCTTTTCAGCCAGTGTCTGCCTTCTCGGGGGAGCAGTTTTACCCGGGGGTGATGAAAAATTCCTCCAGTAAAATCATCATATTTTGATTTCATTAATTCCAAAAGCCCCTGATTTACCTCTATCCCGAGCACTTCTTTTGCTCCCCAATAAATTGCTACCTGCAAATCTGCCCCGCCTCCAGGACCGATTACTAAAACCTTTTCTGGATGAAAATCCGGCCAATAACCCACTGCCCAGGCACTTTTTTTTAAAATTAACTCTGGATAAATGCTGTGCCCGGGGTTAAAAATTATTGCTGGAGCCTGCCCATCCTGAAACAGGGCTTTAATTTTTATTGGGGTTTTAAAAACCGTAGCCTCTCTGGGAGTATCTACAATATCTATCCGGTTTGGGCTGAACCATCCGCTGAATTCTAATTTTGTGCCCGGGGTCTTTCGCAGATAAGATGAGAGAATTTTATCCCGAAAAGACTGAAAGGGGAAAAAAACCGAAGAAAAAACCAATCCTCCCAAAACCACCAAAAGTGAAGGTGCCAGTTTAAGCCAGCGGTATTTTAAATCTTTAAGGTAAAATATACTGGGAATCAGGCAGAGTCCTGCACCTAAAGTCAGGCATTTTTCTGCACCTAGCCGGGGAAGAAGCCAAAATACGCTGAGCGCCCCCAGGGCAGAACCCAGAAGATTCCAGAAATAAATCCTGCCTGGAGCCGAAGCAAATATCCGAAAAGAAAGAGCTACCCCAAGCCCCCAAAGGAAAAAAGGAACTAAAAGCAAAAGATATAAAACCAGCATCTCTAAAATCAGAAGCGGATGGACGGAAAAAGGAATTCGGCTGATAAATAAAAAGCTCACTATTATACTTAAACTGGAAAAGACCCCTATTTTAAAAAAAGTTTTTTTTAAATCCGGGGAATGAGCTTTTAAACTCAACCAGCTCCCTGCGCCGGCAAAACCAAGCAAAGCCACACTAATCGCCATAAAGCCAAAATGATAAAAGAGAATAAAGGAAAAAATCCGGGTAGATAAAACCTCTAAAAAAAGCACCTGCCAGGAAAAAATAAATAAAGCCAGCGCCTCTTTTAAGCCAAAAACCTGGTCGCCTTCCAAACAACTCATCTAAGCAAGCAGAAT
>CAZKMM010000157.1:0-4463 GCA_964553915.1 uncultured bacterium | reverse complement strand
TGTTCGTGAAGGTTTGTCAGCAATTGTAAGTTTGAAAATTCCTCAGCCACAATTGACTGGGATCCTGCCACCCGTACTTTCACTTGTTCGGTTCCGAATGAATGCGCAATTGCTCCAGGAAGTGATAATGCTTTAAATTTACTCTGGAGACTTTATGATGAAAACACGGATTTCTCAACACAACCGCCTGGGGGTAATGTTCCTATTTCGTCTTATAATTTAGTATCTCCTGCTCATTATGATACTTATGGTTATTTTGATGATTGGTATTGCCCGGCTCAGGATAACGGGAAGACAGTTTGGGCAATTTGTCCCGGTGGGAATGGATATTTTCAGATTTATAGCCTCTGGCGGAAAATTGAAGTTGAGCGGTATGAAAGTATAGATGAGCTTTTTGCAAATTATGAAAAGCCGAAGGGGGAATGCTATGATTTAGAGGTAAGGGATGAAAAAGATGAGTATTATGAAAATGAGGAGAGAATTTATGTGCTTTACAAATATCAAGGGGTCTTAGGAGATGACCGGATTGTCTGGAATAATGGAGAATATCAATTGAGCACTGGTTTGAACGGAATCAACCAGAGCTGTATTTCTCCAGATGATGTGAAGTTAATTGCAAAACATAAAGGAAATTCGTATTCACAAATCATTCTTCCGGGTGCCGATGGGGTTTTGCAGAGTTATCCGATGAAAGATGAGATTATTTATGAAGGTGAGGATAATGAACGCCCCATTCCTAAAATTACAACCGGAGCAGATGGAATCTGTAATAGCTTTGCCATTGGAGATGACCGGCAGGAGATACTTTTCGGAACCGGTGCCCCGGATTATCCTTGTGTTCGGGCAGGAGCGGATGGGATAGCAGATACCACTGCTCAGGGAAACGATAATCAGCTTTATCAACCGGGCGAAAATACAGGATTTGATGCCTTTGCGGTAGATACTCCAGAAGCAGTGGTGCTGGGAGATAAAATCTATCTTTATTATACTGGGGTGGGCTGGAAGGATATCCCGAGAACTGTTCGTCCCAGCAAAGCTGATTTAGCTGATTTAGGTGAATGCATCAGACCCGGGCTAGATAATAAATGGGGAGTTCCTACCCCAGAGAAGGCTGATATTGTGGGCTTCCAGGCGGATCAGATAGAACTCCAAGAAGTAATGGCACTATATTCTTGGCTGGATAATAAACCCGGTGTAGTTCTAGCTCCGAGAATTGGAGTGGCAGTGGCGGAAATCGACCAGTTGAGGAATAATCCTTCTGCCTTCCAGCGTCAATTGGAGCCTGCTTTAGATATTGGGGGAATCTGTGCCCCTCGTCTGAGAGGTATTTTAGCTGAAGTGATTCTGGATATCCTGGAATCAGCTCTGGGAGTTAAAGCTGAGGAGGTTCCGATTCCTCCCTTCTTTAACTATCTGGGCTCTTTCTCTCCGTCCGTTCTGGTAAAATATAATGAAGGAGATGACCAGCCAATTTTCCTTATGTGGGTAACTGGTATCTATTCATCTGCCCCTTGGTACGTCCAGAAATGGCTTCCTTATCCTTTGATTGACTATCAGATTGGTTTAGCTCGTAGTATTGATGGAAAACACTTTCAGGTGGCGACTCAGCTGAATAATTTATTGAGACTGAGTTTTGAAGATTTTACCAAAGATTTCTTTATGGGGCTGGAACCTCCTGAATCGGCACGTACTTTATTTGGGTCTCCAGTGCGGTATTCTTTCTTGAACCCAACGGTCTTTCAAGTCCCTAATGATAGCTATGGGATGATTTTCAAAACATTTGAGAAGGTTTCAGAACTAGATATGATGTATTTGGGTAATTACAGGAATTATAGATTTAGGGCGCAGGCAGAATGGCTCGGCTTTGCGGTTCGCAGTGGATATACCTATGATAGTCCCTTGCTTGGCTTAATTTCCTGCCAGGTGAATCCTGCTTATATAACTAAAGGCAATATCTGGAAGTATAGCGCCAGCCTGCTCTTACTGCTCCCGCTCCTGGCTCTGTTCTGGCTTAAATTCTACTGGCGGAAAAAATAGATCTGGGAAAAAAGAAAAAAGCCGGGGGAGGTTAGAATCCCTCCCCCGGTTTTTTATTTTGGTATTTTTTAAATTTTAAAAACTTCTTCTACCCGGGTTTCTTCAGCACCCGGGGTGTGAAGCTTGAATTGTTCTACCATCTCTTTCAGGTCACTGGCAAGAAAGCTCAATCCCTCCACCACATTTCTCAATTCTTTCACCCGCTCGGAATTTTCTTCTGCTACCTTCCGGATATGCCGAACCGCTTCCAGCACCACCTGGGCATTCTTCAACTGTTCATTTTGAGCGGTATTGATGTAGTTGACAATTTGGGCAATATTCTCAATCGCCTGGGTGATCTGCTTACTGCCCAGGCTCTGCTCCCTTGTCGCTCGTTTTACCTGCTTTGCCACCTGCTCCATTCTCTGACTGGCTCGGAAGATAAGGTCGCTTCCCCGGCTCTGCTCCTGAATCGCCTGAGCAACCTGAGCAATCATAGAATTGATCTTCTCAAAAAATGTCATTACCTCCTTGGTGTGTTCACTTTGCTGGGCTACCGCACTGGCAATCTCCCGGGTCCGCTCCATACTTGTTCGTGCCCGCTCCAGAATTTGAGAAAGAGCCGCCCCGGCCTCCTGACTGAGCTTGACTCCTTCTTCTACATCTTTGGAGCTTTTAAAAACTGTTGCCACCGCGTTCTGGGCTCCCTCCTGCACCGCTTTGATCAACTCCGCAATCTCCCGGGTGCTGGTGCTGGTTCGCTCTGCCAGGTCGCGAATCTCGTCTGCCACCACCGCGAATCCCCGCCCGTGCTCCCCAGCCTGGGCAGCAATAATCGCGGCGTTTAAAGCTAAAAGATTGGTCTCCTCGGTAATGTCATCAATGACATTCAGGATATTTCCAATCTCCTGTGCTCGCTCGCTTAAGCTGTCAATCACCATTGCTGCTTCTTCGCTGGATGCCCGAATTCGTTCAATCCCTTTAATGGTCAGCTCCACCGCTTTGGCTCCCTGTTCCGCATCTTCTGCTACCTGAGCACTGAGCTGAGCGGTCTGGTCCGAGCTTTTCCCTACCGACCAGATAGCATTCTCCATCTCTTGCAGAGAACGAATCGCTTCCTCGCTTCTGGCACTTAATTGCTGGACATTACTTGCCACTTCTTGAAGAGAGGCATTCATCTCCTGCAGGGAGCTGGTGGTTTCTTCCACCGCTTCGGAGAGGGTTTCCACATTTTCCGCAATCTCATCAATGGTAGCACTCATCTCCAGGATAGAGGCACTGCTTTCCTCGGCACTTTTTGCCAGAGTTTCAATCCCTTCTGCAATCTGGTGGATGGATTGATTCATCTCCTCAATGGTCGCATTAGTTTCTTCCACCGAGCTTGCCTGAAGGTTTGCCCCCTGCTCAATCTCCTCAGAATGATGGGCAAGCTGGTCGCTGGTTTCACTGATAGAACTACTTGCTTCTTCTATCCTGCCAATCATATTCCGAAGATTTTTAATCATCCGGCTCAAATTCAGGGCAAGAATTCCAATCTCATCCTGAGAAATTACCACCACCCGCTCCTCCAGGTTCCCCTCTGCCACCCGCTGGATGGAACGGGTAATCCGACGGAGAGGAAGGTCTATATCCATCGTTGCCAGCCGGGTATAGAGAAATCCTAAAAGCAGAGCAAAAAAGCAGGCAAAAATAGCAAATCCCCAAAGCGCCCGAAGATACCGTTCCCGCTCCTTTTCCGGAGAAATAACAAAAAGGCTCCAGCCCATATCTACGGGATAATGAACCACAGTATACCTTTTATGCTTGAAAACCGCTCCGTAAATTTCTTCCTTACTCAGCCGGGAAACAAGCGAGAACGCTCCTTTCAACTTTTCCTTTTTTTTCAAGATTGAATACCAGATATTTTTTAGCTCCGATGGATATACCCCATAAATAACTTCTCCCTCCTCATCCACCAGAAAAATATAATCTGAAGGGTCAATGCTTAAATTTTTGGCATAGCGAGAGAAACTGGCTTCACTGCCGGGAAGAAGCGGTTCGCCCAACAGGTTAATCTTTTTTAAATAGAGCTTGCCGGTATTATATTGAAAACTTCTTAAAGCATAGGTATAACTTAAAATGCCGGTAATCACCACCAGACTCAGGCATAAAATCACCACCGCCACCAGCATTTTATCCCGAAATCTGATCCGGAGATAATTCAGTCCCTCATCTTCCACCAGTTCTGGAAAACGGCGAACAATGGTTTCATTTAATCCAATCAATACCGCTCGGGTAGAAAAATACTGAAAAAAGCTGATTAACACTCCCACCCCAAAAGGCACAGAAAATAAAGATAAAGCCTGCCCCAAAGTAAATTTAAATAAAAAGTTCAAAATGACCAGTAATAAGAGGATGGCAATAAAATAAAAGGCAATGGAAAGTATCATCGTGAAATAAGGGGTGGT
>CAZKMM010000156.1:0-4486 GCA_964553915.1 uncultured bacterium | reverse complement strand
GAGCTGTGGAGTGCAGAGCCGGTGGAAGAAGGTGAGGCTCTTGAAGGGGAGCCGGTAATGGAAGGAGAGGTGGTGAGTGAGGAGGAACTCTGGGCAGAGGCAGAAGCAGAGGTGGTTAGTGAGGTGGAGCCGGGCGAGCCGGTAATGGAAGCAGAGCCGGTAAGTGAGGAGGAGCTCTGGGCAGAGCCGGTTTCCGAGGCAGAGCCGATTCAGGAGCCAGCACCAGCAGAAGAATTTGTCGGGGAGCCAGTAGCAGAAGCAGAGATGGTCACAGAGCCAGGACAAATTCCTGAGCCAGAGCAGGTTCCCTCTGCAGAACCGGTTATGGAGGCAGAGCCAGTTCCAGAGGCTATTCCTGAGCCAGAGCCAGTGGCAGAGGCAGAAATGGTGAAAGAAGAAGTGGCAGAAGCGGAAATGATTCCCGAGCCTGAGCAAATTCCCCCGGCTCAGCCGGTTGCAGAGCAACCCGAGGTTTCGCCTCCTTCAATGGAGGAAGTAAGTGAGCAGGTTCAGGAAAGGGTTTCTCAGGCGGTGGAAGAAATTGCCACTGCGGTTCAGGCAGGCTTGAGCCGGGAGGAGCTGGTCAGCTTAATCCGGGAGACCGTGGAGCGGGTAGCCTGGGAAGTGGTGCCCCAGCTGGCAGAGGTTCTGATCAAGGAAAGAATTACCCGCTGGGAAGCTCAGAAGTAAAAAATAAAAGAAATTTCTGCTATCATCAGGCAAGGGATTAGCATAATCCCTTGTTTTTTATCATAGGAGGAGTAAAAGGATGGCAGTAGAGGAGCTGGGAAAAAATTTTGAGCCAAGGCAGGCAGAGGAGAAGTGGTATCGGTTCTGGGAGGAGAAAGGATATTTCCAGCCCACCAATAAACCGGGAGTAAAGAATTACTGCATTGTGATTCCTCCGCCCAATGTCACGGGTGCGCTTCATCTCGGGCACGCTTTGAATAACACGATTCAGGATGTTCTGATTCGCTATCATCGGATGCTGGGAGAGAATGTCCTCTGGCAACCGGGCACAGACCATGCTGGAATTGCCACTCAATATGTAGTGGAAAAGGAGCTTCAAAAAGAGGGTAAAACCAGAAAGGAGCTGGGAAGAGAGAAGTTCATAGAGCGGGTCTGGCAGTGGAAGGAGGAAAAGGGCGGAAGGATTATCCAGCAACTCAAGCGTCTGGGGGCAAGCTGTGATTGGTCTCGCACCCGATTCACAATGGATGAAGGGCTTTCCCGGGCGGTTCGGGAGGTGTTTGTTCGGCTTTATGAAGAAGGGCTGGTCTATCGGGGGAAGTATCTGGTTAACTGGTGTCCGAGCTGTGGCACCGCGCTCAGCCATCTGGAGGTGGAGCTTAGCGAGAGCGATGAACAGGGTCAGCTCTGGTATATCCGCTATCCCCTGGTAGAGGGAGAAGGACATATCACGGTTGCTACCACCCGTCCGGAAACTTTACTGGGAGATACCGCAGTTGCGGTTCATCCGGAAGATGAGAGATACAAGCATCTGGTCGGGAAAAAGGTTCATCTTCCCTGCACCGAGCGGATTATTCCGATTATTGCGGACCCGTATGTTGACCCGGAATTTGGCACCGGAGCTTTAAAAATCACCCCAGCCCATGATTTCAATGACTATGAAATCGGCTTAAAACACGGGCTGGAGCTGGTGCAGGTGATTGACACAGAAGGTAAGATGACCGGTCCGGTAGGAAAATATCTGGGAATGGACCGGTTTGAGTGCAGAAAGCAAATTGTTGAGGACCTAAAAGCTCAGGGGCTTCTGGAAAAGATAGAGCCCTACCCGGTCCGACCGGGAAGATGCTATCGCTGTAAGACCATTGTTGAGCCAACATTAAGCACCCAGTGGTTTGTCCGCACGAGACCATTAGCAGAGCCAGCCATAGAAGCAGTAAGAAAAGGCAGGAGCCGGATTATCCCGGAAAGCGAGGCAAAAAAATATTTCTACTGGATGGAGAACATTCGGGACTGGTGCATTTCCCGTCAAATCTGGTGGGGGCATCGGATTCCTGCCTGGTATTGTCAGGACTGCGGGGAAATTACCGTAAGCAGAGAAGATGCCCAAAAATGTGCCCACTGCGGTTCCAAAAACCTCAAGCAGGAAGAGGATGTGCTGGATACCTGGTTCAGCTCTGCGCTCTGGCCCTTCAGCACCCTGGGCTGGCCGGATGAAACCGAGGAATTGAAGCGGTTTTATCCCAATTCCTGCCTGGTAACCGGGTTTGATATCCTGTATTTCTGGGTGGCAAGAATGATGATGATGGGAATTCATTTTATGGGCGATGTCCCGTTTTATGATATTTATCTGCACGGGCTGGTCCGGGATGAACACGGAGAAAAATTCTCCAAAACCAAAGGCAATGTGATTGACCCGCTGGATATTATTGACCGCTACGGTGCAGATGCTCTCCGTTTTGCTCTGGTGCTTTTAACTTTTCTGGGCAGAGATTTAAAGCTGAGCGAGCGAAGGATTGTGGATGCCAAGCATTTTATTAACAAGGTCTGGAATGCGAGCAAATTTGCTTTAAGCCAGCTTAAGGATTTTGAGCCGGAAAGCAAGGAGCCAGCAGAGCTGTCTCTGGCGGACCGGTGGATATTGAGCCGGCTCCAGAAGGCAATAAAAGAGGTTCGGGATTTGCTGGAAAACTACCGCTTCAGCGAGAGTGCCCAGGCGCTTTATCATTTCATCTGGGATGAGTTCTGCGACTGGTATATAGAATGGTCCAAGCCTTTCTTTTACCGACCGGAGCGGGCAGAGCAGAGGCGGGGAGCCCAGCAGGTAATTTTCACGGTGCTGGACAGTGTGCTCCGGCTTCTTCATCCTTTTATGCCTTTTTTAACCGAGGAAATCTATCAGGCACTTCCCGGGCACAAGGAAAGCATAATGGTCGCTCCTTATCCGGAGCCGGACCCGGAGATGAGCGAGCCAGAAATAGAGGAGCAGGTAGAGATTTTAAAAGAAGCGATTAGCACGATTCGTCGGCTACGGGCAGAAAACCTGGTGCCTTTATCTGCCAGGGTAGAGGTTTTAATCCTTGCAGATGAAAAGGCAGGAGCAGAATTTTTTGAGCGGAACCGGATATATCTGGAAAGCCCTCCTCAGGTGAACATCAAGGAGCTAAAAATTCAGGCAGGGGGAGAAAAGCCTCCAAGCTATGTCTCCAGCAGAATCAAAAACGCAATGGTCTGCGTTGACCTTGCGGGGTTGATTGACTTTGAAAAAGAAGAAAATCGGCTCAAAAAAGAACAGGCAAAGTTGAAAAAAGAGCTGGAGCGGGTGGAGAAAAGCCTGGCTCGCCCCGGCTTTTTAGAAAAAGCTCCAGCAGAAGTGGTGGAAAGGCAAAAAGCGGTTCGGGAGGAAATCATTAGCAAACTTTCTGCAGTGGAGGAGAACCTTCGCCGGCTAGACCAACTTCGCCAGCAGTTAACTTGATATTAAGTTAAAAGGAGAAGCTAATGGAAAAATTTAAAATTGCCCTTGCCCAATTGGCGAGCGAGCCGGGGAATCTGGAAGCTAATCTGGAGAAGATGCTCGGCTATATTAAGCGGGCAGGAGAAGAAGGGGCAAAACTGGTCATCTTTCCGGAGATGTGTCTGCCCGGATATATGGTGATGGATGGAAAAGACTTTGAGAGCTTTTTCCAGCTTGCCAGTGATTTTAATGATTCAGCTACCAGGGCTCTGGCTCAGGCTTCCAGCCAGCATCAGCTCAGCATCATCTACGGCACCTCTACCAGAAGCCTGGAAGTGGAGGGAATTTATTACAACAGCGCGGTGATTATCACCCCGGAGGGGATGGTGGATTTTTATCATAAAACTCATCTTCCTGCCGGAGAAAAAGCTGGCACCTGTTTTTATGAACCGCTTTATGCCAAGCCGGGCAGTGAGTTTCCGATTTTTGAGCTGGAATCCGCCCGGGTGGGAATAGAGGTCTGCTATGATATATTTTTCCCGGAGGTAAGCCGGATTTTAGCCAGCAAGGGCGCAGAGCTGATTGTGAACATCTCTGCGGCGCCGGTTTCCAGCAGATACGGGTTTGAGGTTCTGCTTCCAGCCCGGGCACTGGAAAACACCTGCTATTTTGCTTATGTCAATGTTGCCGGCGAGCAAAGAGGGGTGAAGTTCTTTGGCGGGAGCAGGGTTTTAAATCCTCTGGGCACGCCGGTGGTGGAGCTAAAAGCAGAAGAAGAGGATTTTAAGGTTGCAGAGCTGGAACCGGAGCTTTTGGTCACAGTGCGGAGACAACTCAACCAGCTCCAGGCCCGGGAGCGAAGACCAGAAATCTACTGGGAACTGTGCGAGGAGTGGGGGTGAGGTTAATGCCTGAAAATTCCCGGCTAGATCTGGCAGAAAAGGAAAGAGAGTTTGAATTTTTCTGCTCGGTTCGAGGAATTGAGGTCACGGTTAAAAAGTTTTATCATTTCTTCTCCCGGGGGTGCTGTTCGGTGTATTCTCATTTATATGGAGCATTTTG
>CAZKMM010000155.1:0-4537 GCA_964553915.1 uncultured bacterium | reverse complement strand
GAACTTTCCGGGCAGGGCACAGAGCTAAAAGCTGAGGCAGAGCTTGGTCTGGAGAATCTGAATCTGGGCGAGCCCAGAGCTGGCTGGCAAACCATTATTCCGCTCATTTCTCTTAAAATTCCATTTCAGGGAAGTATCAAGCCCTTAAAGATTCAGGCGAAAAATTCCCAGCTTCAGCTCAGCTCCAGCCAGCTCAATTTTGACCTGGAGCTGGAAAAAACCTCCGGGCTCGCTTATCTGCTGGTGATAAAGGATTCTACCCTTGCCTGGAAAGAGGTGCTTGAGCTTTATCCTCCCATCAAAAGCACACTTTTAGAAAAGAATATTTCCCTAGATGGTGCTTTTAAGCTGGTGGGGAAAATCCACTCTGCTTCTCCACTTAATTTTCAAATGGATTTGAATCTGGCAGAGTCCGGACTGATTTATCCCGGGGTGATGGAGAAAAAGCCAGGAGAAAAAATGAGCCTGAATCTTTCCGGAGTAAAACAGGGTTCCCGGCTCTCTCTGGATAAATTCAGGCTGGATTTTGCTCCCGGGCAGATTCAGGGAGGGCTGAATCTAAAAAGCACCTCACCTTTAAAGGGAGACTTTTCTCTTTCCAGCTCCGGGCTGGACCTGGATAAAATTTTGCCCAAGGAAAAGCCCGCGGAAAAAAAGCCTGAGCAAAAAAAAGAAAAAAAGCCAGCTCCTTCCAAACCCTCAAAACAACCCAGCTCTCTGGAACAGGCAGAGTTAAAAGGCAAGATAAAAGTTTCTCATTTAAAAGCCCGGGGCTATGAGCTTAATGATTTAAGCACTCAGGTAAATCTCCGCCGGGCAAAGCTGGTTTTAAGCAATCTAAGAGCAAAGGGATTTGGCGGTGGTATTAATGGAAAAATCAATCTGGTTTTAAGCCCTAAAGCCATCCTTTCAGGTAAGGTGAATCTTGAGCAGATAGAACTGAAACAGGCACTGGCTCAAATTCGCACTTTAAAGGATAATTTTCAGGGCAGGGCAACCAGCCAAATCAAATTTAATACACCTTTAGAAAGCTGGGAGAAAATCAAGCCAAAGCTCCGGGCAGAAGGAAATCTAAAAATAGATGATGGTGTGCTGTTAACCTTAGATTTGCTGGGTAGTCTTTTGGGAGACTGGGCAAGCTCAGATGCCTTCCGCTCCTTTCTTCAAGAGCAAATGGGGAAAAAAGAATGGGAAGTGGTCAATCAAACCAGGTTCAAAGAGCTGGAAGGAAAATTTCGGGTATCCGGGGGTAAGGTAAAAATTTCTCCTCTGGTGATGGCAGTGGAAGAGGGAAAGATGACTCTGGAGGGAAAGTTTGGCTTTGACTATCAGGTGGATTTTAAGGGAAAGATGAATTTTACCAAAGAAGCCAGCGGAGAAATCGCTCGGAAAATCGGCTTGAGTGAGGATGCCAGAAACATTTTATTTTATCAGGGAAGGAGGCTGATTCTTCCTTTAAAAATTAAGGGTAAATACCCAAAACTTCAGGTTCAGCTTGACCAGAAAGAGTATGGGGAAATTATTCAGGAAAATCTAAAAAGCCAGGCGCAGGAGAAAATCCGAAAAGAGGGAGAGAAGTTAATTAAAGACCTGCTCAAGCAAATTATTCCTGAGTGATTTGACCAAAACCAGCAGGCTTAATATATTATTTATGAATCTTTAGCACAAGGAGGGAACCGATGATAGAGCTGGAAGATTTTGACTGGAGAAAAGCCATCGGAATAATTATTTTTGCTCTGCTCATCATTGGAGGGGGAGTTTATGTTTTGAATGATTATATGAGCTCTAACCGGATCAAACAGGAAATAGAACAACAGCTGGAACAGATAGATAAATTTTATGCTACCTGGAGACCCCCCAGCAGGAAAGGGCTGGAACAGATTAATCAAAAAATCTCCAAGCTCAAAGCAGAGTTAAATAATTTGGAAGCCCCGTTAAAACTGGAGATAGATACCACAGCAATTGAAAACAGGATTGCCGAGGATGCCAGCTATTATGGAGTGGAGCTGGAACTTAAAGAATGGCAGGAGCCTTTTAGCGAAGATTATTTGATAGTTTATCCGCTCAAGCTTCGGATTGCTGGTGATGAACAGGCGATTAGCAAATTTTTAATCGGTTTGGATGACCTTCCTTATCCACATCGGAGAAAGGGCTCACCCGCGGTGGCAGAAGGACATCTGGAACTTATCTTGGAGTTTTTGGCTTTTGACGAGGCAAGCTGGAAATCTGATTATATCTGTGAACTTCCCGCAGAGTTGCCCAGTTTAAAGCCAGTGAATATCAATCGGGTAAAGATTTTCAAGGATAATCTTGCTCAACTGGATGCCCAGCTTCAAAGCCAGAAGCGGGAGCTGGAAAAAGCTCAGAAACTTCTTGACCAGAAATGTGAGCTGGAAAAAGAGCTTTCTGCCTTAGAGAAACGAATTGAACTGAGCAAAAAATTTGCCCGGTAAAAATCCTTTTCAGAACTGAAATGCCCAAATTGATTAAAGGATGGGTGCATAATCCCGGAAAGCATTGTGCCTCAACCGTCCTCAGCGACCTGACCCACTTTTACGGGTTGAATTTTTCCGAGTCCTTCTGTTTTGGGCTGGGAAGCGGGCTGGGAGTGTTTTATCTGGAAGGAGAAATTTTTTCTCCTACCCGGATGCTGATGACCCGGGCGCAGGACCTGGAAGGAAATTTCTTCCGGGCGCTGGGAATTGATTTTGAATGGAAAAAAGAGCCCGAGCCAGAAAAAGGCTGGGAAAAAGTAAAGGAATATCTTGACCAGCAAATCCCGGTTTTAGTGCATGCAGATATTTATTTCCTTGACCATTATCAATCAAAAACCCATTTCCCCGGGCACGTGATTTGCCTATGGGGATATGACCCGGATAAAAATACCGTGTTTCTCGCAGATACTGGCTGGGAAGGATTGATAGAGCTTCCCCTAGATTCCCTGCAAAAAGCCCGCTATTCAAAAGTGCCTTTTTTCGTTTTAGAAGGAGATTATTTCCCGGTGATTCTTCCTGAAAAAATCAATCAGCTCCCTGCTCGGATTAAAAACTCCCTTCTGCTTCAGGCAGATTTGCTTTTAGAATCCGGGGAGATGGGAGGATTTGCCTGGAGCGGGATTGAAGCCCTGAAAAGAATCTCTCAGCAGATTATCTCCTGGAAAGACGCATCTGATTCCCGGTGGTGTTTTCGCTGGGCATATCAGATTATTGAAAAAAGAGGCACAGGTGGAGGAGGATTCCGCAAACTCTATGCTCAGTTTTTAAGAGAGGCAGGCGAGTTTTTGCCGGAGCTAAAAGAGCTGGCAGAAGAAATGGAAAACATTGCCGGGCTCTGGAGCGAGCTGGCATATTTTTTAAAAGACTTAAGCGAAAAAGAGCAGATAACTCAAGCTGAGCTCAACCTGGCAGGAGAAAAATTCTCCCAGCTGGCGGTAAAGGAGGAGAAATTTTTTCAGGAAATAAAAGCCCTGCTTGGACCAGAGGAGGAAAGGGATGAGCTGGAAGCAGGGGCTTGACCTTTCTGGCAAAGTTGCAGTGATTAGCGGAGGTGGTGGGGAGCTGTGCGGGAAGATGGCAGAGGCTCTGGCAGAGCTGGGCTGTGCGGTTGCGGTTCTGGATTTTAGTCCTGAAAAAGCTCAGGCAAAGGCAAAAAAGATTGAAGAGCAGGGCGGAAAGGCTCTTCCTCTTATCGCGGATGTCACCAGCAGAAAAAGTCTGGAAGAATCTGCTCTGGAATTTAAAAAGCATTTTTCCGGGCTGGATATTCTCATCAACGGCGCAGGTGGAAATCATCCCTCTGCCACCACCAGCCACCAGCAGAGCTTTTTTGATTTAAGCGAAGAAGCAATCCGCAAGGTTTTTGAGCTGAACATTCTGGGCACGATTTTTACCTGCCAGGTTTATGGAAAGATTATGTATGAGAGCCGGGGAGAGGGCTCAATTATCAATATCAGCTCTATGAATGCTTTTCGTCCCTTAACCCGGATTCCGGCATATTCTTCAGCAAAATCTGCGGTTAGTAATTTTACCCGGTGGCTCGCGGTTCATTTTGCTCTGGAATATACCCCGAAAATTCGGGTCAATGCCATTGCTCCCGGATTTTTCCTTACCGAACAAAACCGTTTCCTGCTCCTGGATGAAAAAGGCGAGCTGACCGAAAGGGGAAGAAAAATCATAGAACATACCCCGGCTAAAAGATTCGGCAGAGCAGAAGATTTGCTCAGCACCCTGCTCTGGTTGATTTCTCCGGAATCTGAATTTGTCAACGGCGTGGTGGTGCCAGTGGACGGTGGATTTAATGCCTATAGCGGAGTTTGATAAAAATGGGTTTAAAGCCGGGCATTAATTTCTTTGGCAAGCTTCATCATCCAGCAATTGGCATCCGGATTCCAGAAATTTTCTTACCAGGAATCACTACTGCCCTGAAAAAATATCATACCGCTGGAGGATTGATGCTCAGCTACGGCAGGGAGACCAGCACCGAAAAAGTCATCAATGCTCCTTTTGGGAAATACCCGATCAGTTTGGGGCATACTGGC
>CAZKMM010000154.1:1220-4615 GCA_964553915.1 uncultured bacterium | reverse complement strand
AAAGTGTGGTTTCCTTTTTCACCCATCAGGCAATCAAATCTTCGGTTTTTAATTCTTCACCGGAGCTGGTCGGTCTTTTTGAGCTAGTGAGCAGAGATGCCGGGATTATCTCAGGGATTGATGACTGGAGAAGTTTAAAGAAGTATCTAAAGAATTTGAAGGAAGAAATCCAGAAACTTAAGAAGGAAGAACCAGAGCGAGAAGAGAAAATAAGCCTGCTTGAAAATAAACACCAATCCGCAGAGATGCTTTTTAAATTGACAGATGAATTGCTCAGGGAGTTAGAAGAATTAAAACAGCTGAAAACTTTCTCCCAGCTTAGCCAGAAATTAAAGACCCTGGCAGAAAAGTATCTGGATTTTGGTTTTGTTGCAAATTCCCTGAGAGATGATTTTTCCGAGGGAGATTTTAAGGAAAAGGTTTTTCAACTTTTTGAAAAGATTCTTAATGAGATTTCCCTTCTAGACCAGGAAGGCTTTAAAGCTAACCGGGAGGATTTTATCTCTTTAGTTGAACAGGGGCTGGAGCAGGAAGGAGTCTGGCTGGGAAGCTACAGCCAGGGCAGGGTATGTTTGAGTGAGTTGATGACTGCTCGTGGGGTGAAGTTTCGGGTGTTAATCCTGCCGGGGTTAAATGAGGGAAGTTTTCCTATCCATCTTTCTGAAAGTCCTCTGCTCGGTGATGATGAGCGAGAGATTATCAATGGGCTTTTTCGGGAGGGCTTTTTATCTTTAAAGCGGAATCAGGCACTTGAGGAAAGGCTTCTTTATTATCTTGCCTGCCATCAGGCAGATGAATATTTAATTTTGAGCTCCAGCTGGATGGAAATTTCTTCTGGAAAGGTCAAGCCTCCCAGCTATCTTTTGATTCGGAATTTGAGCAGAATTCTGGGAAAGGAACTGGAAATAGAAAATCTGGAGAATTACTTGAAAGAACTTAGCTGGGTAAAATGGACCAAATTGCTGGAGTTGTCTCCCCGGGAACCAGAGCAGGCACTGGATTCAGAAGAATGGGAGGCAATTCAGCTCAGTTCTTCTCCGATTGAGCAATTTTCTCATCTGAAGAAAAACCCTGTTATAGAAAGAATCACCCGGATGACTTATGAGCGGTGGCTGGAAGCTAAACCAGGGATTTATAATGCTTGTTTTTCAGAAGTAGAAGGATACGAGCCGGGATGGTTTTCTCCTCTCCAGCGGAAGCTTTCCCATTCTCAGCTAAAGGAGTATTTTGAGTGTCCTTTTAAATATTTTTTAACCCGGGTGCTGGCGGTTAACTCAGTGGAGGCTCCTGCCTGGAATTGGGAGGTTGGCAAGCTGGAGCGAGGGATTTTTTTTCATTCGCTTCTGGAGAAGGCTTTTAAGAAAATAAAAGCCAGAAAAGAAATCTCCACTGCAGAGCAATGGAGAAAATTAATTGAAGAGATAATCCAGCAGGAGGATAAAGAAGAAGTCGCCCGGGAGCTCTGTTTGTTTCCTGCCCTGGTGGAAAGCGAGCTGGATGAGTATATATTATACCTATACTCCTGGTATCAACATTTACTTCCAGAACCAGATTATAATTACTGGAAGACCGAGGAAGATTTTTATAATAAACCGGTCAAATTTGAAGTGGGAGAGGGAAAAATCGTTCGTCTCACCGGTAAAATTGACCGACTGGATTTAAAAAAGCAGGGAAGAAAATTTATTCAGGGAGGAATTCTTGACTATAAAGTTGCCAGCAAAAAGAATGATTTAATCAATAATTCTCAGCTCCTGATTTATTTTCTGGCAGTGGAGAACCTTTATGGCATTCCCCGGGAAAGACTTAAGGCAAAGTTTCTCTATATTCAGCCAGAAGGTTTATCCGGTCCGGAAAAACTGGAAATATCTGGAGATGAGCTGGAAGATAAACTGGAAAAGTTAAAGGAGATGCTCAATTTAATGCTGGAGGGAATAGAAAAGGGGATATTTTATATCATCCCGGAACCTAATGGGTATTGTGCCTATTGTGATTATTATAAAAAAATCTGCTTCCCAGACACAGAAAAACTCTCTCCGGAATTTCTTTCCCAAATAAAAGAATTGAGGAAATTAAAATGGGGCAGATAAACCAGGACAGGGTTTCTGAGCTAAAAACCACTTTTTTTGTAAAAGCCAGTGCAGGCACTGGCAAGACCAGAAGTCTGGTAGAGCGGGCAATAGAGATAATTAAACACGCTCCCGGTCTAAAAATGCACGAGCTGGTGGCAATTACTTTCACGGAAAAGGCTTCTTGCGAGTTGAAAGCCCGGCTTCGGAAAAGACTTGAAGAGGAGATAGCAAGTCCAGAAGAAACCGAGGCAATTAAAAAAAAACTGAAGCAGGCTCTTTATGAATTTGAGCAGGCAGAGGTTTCCACGATTCATTCTTTTTGTGCCCGCCTGCTCCGACTGCGTCCGATAGAAGCTGGAATATCTCCGGCTTTTCAGGTTTTAGATGAGGGGCAGGCAGGGATTTTCTTTAACCGGTGCTGGGAGGAATGGCGGGAAAAGGAGCTGGAGAGTGATTCAGGCTTTTTTAGAAAGCTTCGCCAGGCAGGTATTACTGATGAGAATTTAAGAGCTCTGGCAAGGGAAATATATGAAAATCGGGATTTATTTTATGCCTGTTATTCTG
Source organism: uncultured bacterium (assembly GCA_964553915.1). Classification (GTDB taxonomy): domain Bacteria; phylum RBG-13-61-14; class RBG-13-61-14; order RBG-13-61-14; family DRUE01; genus CAZKMM01. The sequence continues at coordinate 1,982 of CAZKMM010000154.1, read as the reverse complement.
AGCTGATCAGCCCGGGTAAATTAGATTTGAATCAGGCGGAAAAGGAATTTCTCCATCTGTATGAACAATTTAAGGCAAGCAGGGTATCTGCGAGCGATTTGTCCAAGCGTTTAGAAAATTTTTATAACAATTTGAATCTTTTTACTCACCTGGAAAAGGAGCGGTTATTTTATCAGGAAAAACTTTCCGTTTATCGAGATTTTTCCAAATGGAAAGAAGAGACCCAGCGGTTTCAAAGAGCTTTTTATGATTTATTTATAAAATTTCGGGCAGGACTTTATCGGGAGCTTTTACACCAGCTAAAAAATTTTTATGACTGGTTGGAGGAAAAGAAAAGGGAAGAGGAGGTTCTGGACTTTCAAGACCTTTTGCTTAAAACTCGCCAGCTGGTTAAAGATAATCTCTCTGCCCGTCAGTATTTTAAAAAGAGATTTAAATATATTCTGGTAGATGAGTTCCAGGATACAGACCCGCTTCAGGTAGAGGTAATTTTTTTCCTGGCGGAACAAGAAGATAGCCAGGCAGATGATTGGCAAAAGGTAAAATTAGCTCCGGGCAAGCTTTATCTGGTGGGAGACCCCAAGCAGTCCATTTATCATTTTCGCCGGGCAGATATAAGAATCTATGAGAAAGTTGCAGATATTTTAAATCAGATGAAACAGAAAAATCAACCGGTGGCATTTAAAGAATTACCAGAAAACAACCGCTCCCAGCCGAAAATCCTAAAATGGGTGAATCATACTTTTAACCAGATATTTCAGG
>CAZKMM010000154.1:0-1120 GCA_964553915.1 uncultured bacterium | reverse complement strand
AGGCTAAATATTCACTTCCCGACATTCGCCACTTAGAGGCAGAAGCAGTGGTTAATTTTATTCTCTGGGCAAAAGAAAGAGGTCTTTTGGTCTGGGAAAAGCTGGGAGACAAAATAGAACCGCGTCCCATTGATTATAAAGATTTTGCCATTCTTTATTCCAGGCACGGAAATATTGAACAAATTGAGAATAAGCTTCGGGAAAAAGATATTCCCTTTCAGAGCGTTTCCAGTCCTGGTTTAATGGATAAGGAGGAAATTGCCGGGATAAGATTTATTTTAAATGTTCTTTCTAATCCTCTGGACTCTTTTTCTCTGGTGGGAGCGCTCCGCTCAATTTATTTTGGGGTAAGTGATTTGGAATTGTTTGAATATCGCAAGGCAGGGGGAAGGTGGAACTGGCTCAAGCAGGAGGAGCAGGAGAAAAATTTTCCCGGCATCCATCAAAGCCTGGAATTTCTCCGAGAACTTTACCGGATTAGAGACCGGTGTTCTCTTTCTGAAATTATTGACCAAATTATTGAGAAGGCACAGCTGATAAAATTAAAACCCCTTGATACTCGCTTTGGTCAGGCTCTTTTTAATCTGGAAAAATTCCGAAAAATGGTAATAAGATTTGAGCAGGAGGTCTCGGGAGGAATTTATGAATTTCTTTCCTGGCTGGAGGAAGTTGGTTCTGAAGGGCAGGTAGAAGAGGAAATTGTGGCTTCTGAGGCAGAAAATGTGGTCAAGCTTTTAACTCTTCACCGGGCAAAAGGGCTAGAATTCCCGGTGGTGATTCTGGCGAATTTAAGCAATCAGATACCTTCTTTAATGGACGGGATACTTAAAAACTGGGAGAAGAATCAACTGGCGATAAATTTTTTTGATAAATTCTTCACTTCCAATTATGAAGAATTAGCCGAAGAAGAGGAAAAATATCTTAAAAAAGAACGGGTTCGGCTTTTATATGTTGCCTGCACCCGGGCAAAGCAGTATCTGGTTATTCCTGACCACAGGCACCTGCCCTTAACCAAAAAAGTAGAAAACCAATATATCTCCTTATTGAGCCCGGGATTGCCCCCGGAGCCTGAGACGGAAAAATATCTCTATTCTGTTTCAAGCCGGGAAATAATTCCCAA
>CAZKMM010000153.1:0-4628 GCA_964553915.1 uncultured bacterium | reverse complement strand
GCTTCATCCTCCGGAGGCTCTCCAATTTCATAGCGAAAAACCTTTTTCCCTGCCTGACTGATCAGGAAATCCACCGGGTAGCCATTTTTTACCAGCCAGCCCACCAGCCGGACCCCGTAAATGCTCCCGCTGGCTCCCCCAATTGCTACCACCAATCGCTTCATTTTGCCACCACCACGGAAATAGCTCCGAAAACAAAAATGCTTACACTAATCCAGCCGTTAATATTAAAGAACGCCAAATCCAGCCGGGAGAGGTCATCAGGCTTGACCAGGCTGTGCTCGTAAATAAAAAGCACTCCTGCCAGCCCCACACCAGCCAGATAAAGCCAGTGAACCTTAACCAGAAAATAAATTCCAAACAGAAAAACAAAGCTGAAAAAATGAAGGGCTCGGGCAAGCCAGAGGGATTTTTTTATCCCGAGGAATCTGGGGATAGAATAAAGTCCCTGGCTTCGGTCCACCTCAATATCCTGAAAGGAGTAAAGGATATCAAACCCTGCTACCCAGAAGACCACTGCCAGGGAGAGAAGAATCGGCACCAGCTCAAATCTCGGTTTGATTGCCAGCCAGGCTCCCATTGGTGCCATTGCCAGAGAGGCTCCCAGAACAAAATGGCTCAGCCGGGTAAAGCGCTTGGTTAAAGAATAAAAGCTAATCCAGGCAACTGCCAGCGGGCTTAAAATAAAACAGAGCCAGTTCAGTTGATAAGCAGAAAAAATAAAAAGAGCATAACTTAGAAGAATAAAAGCCAGCATCTCGGTTTTTTTCAATTTTCCGCTGGGAAGTGCCCGGTCTTTGGTGCGGGGATTTCTCGCATCAATCTCCGCATCCAGGAGCCGATTGGTTGCCATTGCCCCGCTTCGGGCACTGACCATTGCCACAAGTATCCATAAAAATTCCCTTGCTCCGGGAATCCCCTGCTTGGCTAAAAAAGCACTGAGCAGGGCAAAAGGCAGAGCAAAAACACTATGGGCAAGCTTGATATCCTTAAAAATTAAATTGAGCTTGGCAAAAATTTTTTTAATCAATCCCGTAATCCTTCCACTTCTTACTGACCAGCTCTTTAATCTCCTGGCTCATCTTGATTTCCTCAGGCCAGGTCCGCTCAAAGCCCTCTTCTTTCCATTTCCGGGTGGCATCTATCCCGATTTTACTTCCCAGGCAGGGCTGAGAAGCGGAATGGTCCAGAACATCCACCGGACCGGGAACAAAAATAATATCTCTTTTCGGCTCCACATTATTTCCCAGTCTCCAGAGCACCTCAGAAAGGTCCTGGACATTGACCTCTTTATCAAAGACAATTATCCATTTGGTAAACATCATTTGCCCCAGGCTCCAGAGCCCGTACATTATTCGGTAAGCGTGTCCGGGATAGCGCTTGTCAATGCTGACAAAAGCAAAATTATGAAAAATTCCTTCAACTGGAAGATTCAGGTCAACAATCTCCGGAAAGAGCTTTTTCAAAAAGACCAGAAAAATTCTCTCGCTCGCCTTTGCCATAAAGCAGTCTTCCATTGGCGGTCTTCCCACCACAGTTGCTGGATAGAGGGCATCTCTGCGGTGGGTGATGCAGGTAAGATGAAAAACCGGATAAGGCTCGGGCAGAGAATAGAACCCGGTATGGTCGCCAAAAGGTCCTTCCATTCTTCTCTCGCCCGGCTCCACATATCCCTCCAGAATAATTTCCGCCTCTGCAGGAACCTCCAAATCCACGGTTTTGGCTTTGACAATTTCAATTGGCTCCTGATTGAGAAACCCGGCAAAAAGATACTCATCAATTCCCTCGGGGACCGGAGCACTGGCAGAATAAATCAAGGCTGGACTCCCTCCCAGGGCAACTGCCACCTCCAGCCGAACTCCCAGCTCCTCTGCCTCCCGATAGTGCTGGGCACCGCCTTTGTGCGGGTGCCAGTGCATTCCGGTGGTTTTTTCATCAAATACCTGAAGCCGATACATTCCCAGATTGCGAATGCCGGTCTTGGGGCTTTTGGTGATGACAATCGGGAGAGTCAGATACCTTCCTCCATCCCCGGGCCAGCATTTTAAAATCGGAAATTTGCTCAAATCCGGCTCTTTCATTACTACTTCCTGGCAGGGAGCAGAGCGGACCAGCGTGGGAGGAATTTTTGCCAGCTCAAAAACCCTGGGCACCAGCCGGGCTTTGTCCCACCAGCTTTCCGGCGGGCTGAGATTTGCCAGCTCCTCAAACCGCTGAGCAACCTGCTCCAGGCTCTCTGCTCCCAGAGCCCAAGCCATCCGCTGAGAAGTGCCAAAAAGATTAATCACCACCGGAAATTCCGAGCCAGAGACCCGCTCAAATAAAAGCCCGGGTCCGGCTCTTTTTACCACCCGCTCATAAATCTCGCTGATTTCCAGCTGGGGGCTGACCTCAGTCTTTACCCGTTTAAGCTCCCCCCTTTTTTCCAGCTCTCTGATAAATTCCCTTAAATCCCGAAACCCCATCTTTTTTATCCTAGCACGAGCTTTTTTTCTTACCAAGTTGGAGAATAGCTTAGTTTTCCAAAATCATTGAAAGGCGGAATAATTAAATCTATGCGGAGAGGGATGTTAGTTTTGCGGTTAATATTTTCACCGCAGAGACGCAGAGAAAATAAAAGGGCTTTAAAAACTTTGCGTCTTCGCGGTGGGAATTCTCCGGCTTTGAAACTAATCTTTGCGACTTCGCGGTGAGGGATTTATTTGAAGTTCTCCGCGACTTTGCGGTGGAGAGGTGGGATATTTTTTCAGCCCTGCAGGAAGTAGGGTTCATTTTTTGAACCCCGCGGTTCAGATTTTGCACCATCCAAATTGGGGATGGGGATATAGGGTATTGAAATCAAAGGCGAAAAATTTTCCGGTATGAAAATTTTGCTGGTCTAATTTTCAGACTGTATGGTCCAGAATTTGAACCATTCTTTTAGCCAGGCGGAACAGTTTGCCGGGAGAGGTTTTTTCATCCGGTTGAATTTGCAGAGAAAAATAATGGGAAGGAAATTTTTTGGGAAAAAGCCCAAATTCATCTCTGCTGGTTCAAAGAATGAACCAGCTCGGCTCAGGAACCGGGGAGGATTACAGAAAGGAAAGCAGGGGCATTTATCATTGGGGGTGGTTGTATTGGTTTACCACTTTTTCCACCATTTCCTGAATTTGCTTGAGCCGTTCCGGAGTGTCCGCCTCAAAGCGCATTACCAGCATTGGCTGGGTATTGCTTGCCCGCACCAGTGCCCAGCCATCATCAAATACCAGCCTCATTCCGTCCACATCAATTACCTTTTGTCCCTGCTCCTGGAAGTGTTTTTTAATTTTTTCCACGATTTCAAATTTCTTTTCATCGCTGGAGGGGATGCGGATTTCCGGGGTGTTGTAAGCAGGAGGCACATCTGCCAGGAGCTGGGAGAGGGGCTGGTTGGTTCGGGAAAGGATTTCCAGAATTCGGGCAGAGGTGTAAATCGCATCATCAAAACCAAACCAGCGGTGTTTGTAAAAGATATGTCCGCTCATCTCTCCGCCGAGCAGGGCACCGGTTTCTTTCATCTTTGCCTTGATTAAGCTGTGCCCGGCTTTCCACATAATTGGCTCTCCGCCTTTTGCCTTAATATCATTGAACATTCGGTGGGAGCATTTTACCTCGCCAATGATGGTGGCACCTGGCACCTCTTGGAGCAAGGCTCTGCTTAATAAAATCATCAGCACATCACCCCAGATAATCTCTCCCCGGTCATCAATCACGCCGATTCGGTCCGCATCGCCATCATAACCGAAACCGACTTCGGCTTTTTCTTTTATCACGGTTTCTCTCAGCTCTTTGACATTTTCTGGAATGGTCGGGTCCGGATGATGGTTCGGGAAGTTGCCGTCCATCTCGCAGTAAAGCTCAATTACTTCACAGCCCAGTTTTTTGAGCAGGCGAGGAGCAACCGGACCCGCGGTTCCATTGCCTGCATCTACTACCACCTTTAAAGGACGGGCGAGCTTAATATCATTGGCAATATAGTCAATATAGGGAGTATGAAGGTCATAATCCCGCACGGTGCCGGCTCCGGTGGGATAATCCTGCTTTTCTATAATTTCTCTGAGCTTCTGGATTTTTTCTCCCCAGATGGTTTCTTTGCCCACACAGATTTTAAAGCCATTCTGGTCCGGAGGGTTATGGCTTCCGGAGATTTGAATCCCGCCGTCAGTATCAAGATGAAAAAGGCTGAAATAAAGCATCGGGGTGGTGATGATGCCCAGATTGATTACTTCTAATCCGCTGTCTTTTATCCCTTCAATTAAAGCCTGAGAAAGCTTGGGCGAGCTGAGCCGACAGTCCCTGCCCGTGCTTACAATCTTTCCGCCCCGGTCTATGATGAGCCGGGCAAAAGCTCTTCCCAGATGATAAGCGAATTCCTGGTCAAAATCTTTATCTACCACTCCCCGGATATCATATTCCCGAAAAATTAAGGGATTCATTAACATTTTTTCCTCCATAAAGGATTTTTCATAATAAAGGTAAGCTTTAAATTCCCGCAGGTCAAGGCAAAAGGCAAATTCCAAATAAAGAATTTGACAAATGATGGCAAAAATGAGCATAATTTGAATGAAAAGCAATCAAAAAGGAGGGGTGAAATGAAGGAGATTAAAGGG
>CAZKMM010000152.1:0-4742 GCA_964553915.1 uncultured bacterium | reverse complement strand
ACCAATCCACAAAGACCAGAAAAAAAGAAAAATAAATATACCAGCCGACGCATCAGGAGTTAATCTTAAAATTGCCCTTACTTTCTGTCAAACTTTCTTCTTAAAAACTCTTTAGAATTGATGAGAAAAAATAAAAAGGGGAGCGTAAAAGCTCCCCTTTTCTTCATATTCAATTATGACGCTAAATTATCCCTCGCCCATTGCTTGAACCACAATTTCGGTTATATCCAGGGTTTTGACTTCTTCTTCCTTTCCCTGGTCTTTGATTCCGTCTTCCAGCATTGTCAGGCAGAAGGGACAGGCTACCGCAATAATTCCAGCTCCAGTGGCAATGGCTTCTTTGGCGCGGTTAACATTCATCCGCTCGCCGTGTTCCTCCATCCACATCATCCCGCCACCCGCACCACAGCAGAAGGAGCGGTCCAGACGCCGGGGCATTTCTTTAAGCTCTGCTTCGGGAACCGCTTTGAGAATCTCCCGGGGCTGGTGATAAATATCATTATGCCTTCCCAGATAGCAGGAATCATGATAGGTGATAATCTTGCTCTCCAGGGACTGGCTGAGCTTGATTTTGCCCTCTTTAATCAGCTTGCAGATAAAATCTGTATGATGCCAGACCTCTTCAAATTCATATCCAAACTGCGGATATTCATTTTTTAAGCAGTTGTATCCGTGCGGGCAGGTGGTGATGATTTTCTTAATTCCATAATTCTTAAAGGTCTCAATATTCTGCTCCACCATAATTTTGAAGAGATATTCATTACCCAGTCTCCGCACAGTATCTCCGCAACAGCCTTCTTCCACCCCGAGGATGGCAAAGCTCACTCCAGCTTTTTTCAGAATCTGGGCAAAATTCTTCGCCACCTTTTTATACCGGTCATCATAGGCACCAGCACAGCCGACAAACCAGCAGTATTCTGCCTGAGCTCCCTCAGCAAAAACCGGAATATCCAGCCCTTCGGCCCAGTTAGCCCGCTGGTCAAATCCCACTCCCCAGGGATTGGAATTTTTCTCCAGATTCTGAAGCGCGGTCTGAGCCTCAGCAGGGAGATTACCCTCCATCAGGGTCAAATACCGGCGATACTCAATAATCTTGGGAATATGCTCATTTCCCACCGGACATTCCATCATACAGGCACCGCAGGTGGTGCAGGACCAGATTTCATCAAAGCTGGTCCATTTATCGCTAATTATTGGCTCTCTTTCCTCACCTTCAGGCTTCAAGCCCTCCTCTACCAAAAGATGCTTGATATCAAGATGAATTTTCTTCGGGCTTAAGGGCTTTTTAGTATTATATGCCGGGCACTGCTCCTGACACCGACCGCATTCCTGACAGGTAAGACCATCAAAAAGCATCTTCCAGGTCAGCTCGGGAATGGTATGCGCTCCCCAGCTCTCCCGCTCTTCCAAATCCGGAATCGGACGAATAGCTCCCGTAGGATAAACACTTTTCATAAAAACATTGGGCATTGCAAATAAGATATGAATATGCTTGGAAATCGGAAGATAGTTGAGAAAGCCCAGTAAAATTATGCAGTGAAGCCACCAGCTGGTCGCATAAGCAATTTTTGCAGAATGCTCAGTTTTTACTCCCACCCCCTGCCAGATTTTTGCCATCAAAGCACTGAAAAAAGCTCCGGGAAGACCAGCTTCACCCACCGCTTTTGCCTGGACAATCTTGGCACCTTCAATCATTACATCCGTGATAATTACTCCGGAGATGAGCACCAGGATTAACAGCGCCTCTGTGGTCAACTCAAGTCTTTCCGGACGAATCACCAGCCGGCGGTAAAATGCCATTGCCATCGCAATCAGGACCAGCACAAAAAATATGTTCATCAGGATGTGATACCAGGCAAATCCCTCGGTAAATGGCAGGGCAGTGCCATTTACATATTTACCAACCACACCCAAGCCGATTTTCTGCCAGACCTCGGGACTAATTCCCAGCCCTTCCCAGAAAAAATTAACAATCGCCAGAAATAAAATAATGAATCCCCAGAAAATCATAAAATGCATAGGTCCTGCATACCAGTCCCGGAACTGCTTCTGATGTCCGATGACCTCAAGAATAAAGGTTTTAATCCGCTGGGGAATTTTATCCCATCTTTTTTCCCATTCTGGCTGACCCTGACGAACCAGCTTGATTTTATACCAGGTGTTATAAGCAAACAGGGAAACCGCAAGAATAAAAATGATGATTTCCAAAACCGCAAAACCTAACCCACTTCCCGGCATTTTTTACCCCCCTTTAAAACTTTTGAATAAAAAAGCGTAGCTCTCTTTGTGTTATATTGGTTGTATTATACTGGAGCTACGCCCTAGGCCGTCAAGCTGATGGTGAACATTAAATATAGCAGTTTCTAAAAAAAATTGCAAATTTTACACTATTTCTGCCAGACCGTTCTTGATCACCAGGGTTCCATCCGGCTTTTTCGCCTCAAACCCGATTTTTCTGGGAGTGCCTGCTTCAATCTCCCAGCCATAGATAGTAATTTCATCTTCAGGAAGCACGGGACGAGAGAATCTTACCGCCAGTCTCTTTAACCGCTCTGGGTTCTGCTCTAGAAGCTTATCCACAACCGCCTTCTGGCAGAATGCCATTGTGCATAGCCCCTGAAGGATAATGCTGGGAAGCCGGGCAATCTTGGTGGCAAAATCCGGATTGGTATGAATCGGATTGTGGTCTCCGCTTGCCCAGGCATAAATATAAGGCTGGAGCGGAAGCACCTTCATTTTCATCTCAAAAATGGTTTCTCCCGGCTCAGGCTCTGGCTTTTTCTCCGGCTTCTTTCCGCTTCCACCTGCCCGAACAAAAAAGCCGTATAAAGATTCACTCACCAGCTCCCCAGCATCATCAGTGCTGGTGACCATTATCTGGCAAAGCTCTCCACTTCCTTTGTCCAGAATATCTACAATTTTTGCCCTGCTTTTAATCTTCATTCCCGGCTTGACCAGTTTGTGGAACTTAATATCCTGCTCGCCGTGCACCATCAGGGCAACATTCATTTTCAACTCCTGGTCGAGAATCACCTGAGGAATTACCACCCCGCCATACACTACCGCAAACATTGGAGGAGCAACAATCCCTCCGGGTCTGCTCTCCTGCCAGTACCAGGGATTATCCGGGTCATTACTTGCCAGGGCATAAAAGGTGCAGTCCTTGGGATTTACCTCATATTCTACTTCTGGATACTCCTTACCAATTAACGCCTTGTTCATCCCTGCCTGCTCTGCCATTTTTACTACCTCCTTTCTTTAATAACTCTATTTTGGCTTATACCGATTAAAAGGGAATTTGTCAAGAATTAAATGAGTTTTTTCTTGACCCGATTTCTAAATCCGCCTAAACTAAAAACTAGATGATTATTCAGTGCCCCGAGTGCGGAAAGAAATATAAAATTGACCCGGAAAAAATCCCGGATAAAGGTGCTAAAATCACCTGCCCTAATTGTAAACACAGCTTTTTAGTCCGAAAGAAAAAAGAAAAAGAAGAACCCAAGCCCGAAATCAAAACTCCTCCCTGCCAGATCTGCGGTAATCCTTCTTCTAGAGTTCTAAAAGGGGACCCGCCTATGATTCTTTGTGAAGCCTGCTTTGTCCGGGAAATGGAGAAAAGAAGAAGATTTGAAGTCCATCCTCCCCCCTTCACTGAAGCGGAGCCAGAAACCACGCCCCCACCTCCCTCAGAAGAAGAGGAAGAAACCACAGAAAAAATCCCTTCTGAAAAAGAGGAGGAAGAATATTTTGATAGCTTTGCAGAAATCCCGGACCTGGGAGAATATGAAAAAGAAATTCCGCCGGAGCCGGAAGTTCCCCAGCCCCCGGCTGAGGAGCTTATTCCTCCTGCTCCTGAGGAGCCAGTCTTTGAAGAAGCAGAATTTGAGGAAAGCACCTTTGAAGAATTAGAAAAACCCTCTCCTCCGCCGGAGCCAGAAATTCCTCCAGAACCTCCACCTCCGGCAGAACCCTCTGCCCCGGAAGAGCCATCTACGCCGGAGACAGATTTTGTCTTCTCTCCACAGGAAGTGGAATCCCTGGAAGATACCGCACCCACTGCTGAGGAGCCAACTCCGGAAATAAAGCGGGAAGCACCGATTCCCTCTGTTCAGGAGGAAGCTCTGGAAAAAGAGATTTTTCAGGAGATAGCAGAAGAAGCCAAACCACAGAAGATACCCCCTCGCCGGGAAAGAAAAAAGTTCACCTTTCCTCTTTCCGGGCGGAGTATGGCTATCATTGGAATTATTCTGGTTTTACTGGCAGGAGGATATTTTCTTTACAGTAATGAGAAGGTTCGCTCAGCCCTGCTTGGTCTCCCTGCTCTTTTCCGGAAAGGAGCCGAAGAAAAGAAACCAGTAGAGCTCAGCCCGGCGGAAAAGCAAAATATCCAGGAGCACCTTGCTTTAGCTAAGGAACTTTACCAGCTGGATACTAAAGATGGATATTTGAAATCTTTGAATGAAATTAGAACCGCTCTGAAAATAAACCCCAATAATCCCCAGGCAAAAAAAATGGAGTTGATTGTCTCTGCTCTTCTTACCTATCGCTATCCGCAAAAGCTCTTAATTTATAAGCTCCGCTCCAGCATAAAAAAAGCAGAGGCAAGCTTTGGCTCCATCCCGGAAGTCTGGCTGGCAAAAGCTATTCTGAACCTGGCAGAAAATGATTTTGCTTCCGCAAAGGTTTTAGCTCAAAGAGCTCTGGAAAAAGCTCCAGAGGAACCTTTAGCTCTCTGGCTTACC
>CAZKMM010000151.1:2457-4757 GCA_964553915.1 uncultured bacterium | reverse complement strand
GCTGGTGAAGAGAAAAATTCCGGTAATAATTTTTCGGGTGCCCAGTGATTATCCCCCACTTCCTGGCGCAGGATGGCAATTCAGCGGAATGGGCACCCCGGACCTGCTCGGAACCTATGGCACCTTTTCATATTATACGGATAATCCTCCTAAAAATGCAGATGAAATCACCGGCGGAGAGGTATATCCTACCTTTCCGAAAAATAACATTGCCCAAAATTATATTTATGGACCCAAAAATACCCTTCGCCTGGATGCGAAAAAGCCTTATGAAACTATTGGCGGAGAAAAATATTACAACTATCGCCAGCTTAAAATCCCATTTAAGGTTTACATTGACCCGGAAAATCCGGTGGCAAAAATCGTGATTCAGGATAAAGAGATTTTTCTTAAGGTCGGGGAATGGAGCGACTGGGTAGAGGTAAAGTTTGAGCTGATTCCCCATCTGAAACATCTTTATGGTATGGTCAAATTTTATCTCAAGGAGTTGAGACCGGATTTTAAGCTTTATGTCTCGCCCATCAATATTGACCCGGCTCATCCTGCCCAGCCAATTTTTGAACCGTCTGAATACGGAGAGGCACTGGTGCAAGAGCTGGGGCTTTTTTACACCCAGGGAATGGCAGAAGATACCAAAGCCCGAACCTATGATGTGCTTAATGATAAAGAATACTGGACGCAGAGCCAGATGGTCACCAAAGATTGGTTCCGGGCACTTCGCTGGCACCTGGACCATTTTGAGAAGGGCTTTCTTTTCTTTTACTTTTCCACCCTGGACCTGGGTCAGCATATGTTCTGGCGTTATATTGACCCCAAGCATCCACTTCATCAAAAAGCCATAGAAGAAGGGGGCTTGGACCATCCGATTGAAACCCTTTATCAGCAGATGGACCGGGCACTGGGAATGGTGCTGGAAAAAGTGGATGAGAACACCACTCTGATTGTTATTTCCGACCACGGCTTTGCCAGCTTTCGGCGATGCTTTAACCTCAACTCCTGGCTCCTGGACAACCGCTACCTTTACCTGATTGACCCGGGCAAAAGAGAACAAACCGAATACTTTGATAATGTGGACTGGGGCAGAACCCGGGCTTATGGGCTGGGAATCAACGGGCTTTATTTAAATCTGGAAGGAAGAGAATTTAACGGAGTTGTTCCCCGGTGGCAGGAAGATACCCTCCTTCGGGAATTAAAAGAAAAGCTGGAAGCTCTGGTTGACCCGCTGACCGGCGAGCATCCCATCAAAAATGCCTATATTGCCAAAGAAGTTTTTAAAGGCAGGTATGTGGGCACCGTGGCTCCGGATATTATTCTCGGCTTCCGAAGAGGATATCGGGCGAGCTGGGAAACCACTTTAGGAAAATTCCCCAAAGAGTGGTTCACAGATAATACTGACCCCTGGAGCGGAGACCACTGCATAGACCCGACCGAGGTGCCTGCCAGCCTGCTGGCAAATAAGAAAATCTTAAAGCCGGACCCTGCTATCTGGGATATAGGTCCCACGGTCTTAAAAGAATTTGGAATTCCTATTCCTGAACGAATGGAGGGTAAACCCATTTTCTAACCAAGGAGGAACCAAATGTTTGGAGGAGGAAAAATCAAGCTGAAAAAGGAACTTTATGAGCGGGTGAAAAAATTTGCCGAGCTGGCAGGATACTCCTCAGTGGATGAATTTGTGGAGCACGCACTGGAAAAAGAACTGGCAAAGCTGGAAGGTGCAGATTCTGAGGAAGAAATCAAAAAGAAACTTAAAGGGCTGGGATATATCTCATAATTTGACCGGGGGCAAAAATTGGTTTTTATTCAGAAAATTTTTGACCTGATTTTTCTCCCTTTCAGCTCGCTGGCTCCTATCTGGGGGCTGGCTTTTGCTACCTTTCTTATTACTGCCTTTGCCCTGATTATCTACAAATACACTTCCAATCAGGAGGGAATTAAGCAGGCAAAAGAGAGAATCAAGGCACATTTTGTTGAGGTCTGGCTTTTTATTGACGAGCCGATTTTAATTCTCAGGGCTCAAGCTGGGATTTTTAAAAATGGCTTAAAATATCTGGCTTATGCCCTGGTGCCTCTGGCAATAATGATTCTTCCGGTGCTGGTGTTTTTAGTGAACTGCGAGTATCGCTATCATTACCGCTCTTTTCAGCCCGGAGAGAACTTTCTTTTAAAAATTTATCCTTCCCCTCAAATTCCGAACTGGAAAGATGCGGTTCAGCTTAAGCTGTCAGCCGGGCTGGAACTAACTGCCCCGCCCCTGCGAATTCAGGAAAACCGCGACGATAAGGAAATTTGTGAAATAG
>CAZKMM010000151.1:449-2357 GCA_964553915.1 uncultured bacterium | reverse complement strand
GCCCCGCCCCTGCGAATTCAGGAAAACCGCGACGATAAGGAAATTTGTGAAATAGATTACAGAATTAAGGTTCTGGAAAAAGGCAGGCATAAACTGGAAATTATTTTGCCCTCCGGTGCTTCTGGCTCGCACGATTCCCTCCAGCTCACCATTTTTGCTCAGCCGGAAAAAAATCTCCGGCTTAATCCTGTGGAGGGAGCGGGATTTTCTCTTAACTTCTGGCATCCGGGCTATGGCTGGATAAAATCCGGCTCCGGGATTGAACGAGTAGAAATTACCTATCCTCAAGCTGAGGTAAATTTTTTGGGCTGGAGAACCTGGTGGGTCTGGCCAATGATTATTTTAATGTTCATCTTTGCCTTTGCCTTAAAGCCCATCATCAAGGTAGAATTTTAATTTGCCTTTCTGATAATTTCTGAAAAAGCGCACAAAAAATCATTCATATCATTAAATTTGGTCATCTAACACTCAGCAAATGGCTTTAAAATTCTTTAAACAAAACATCTCTCAGGAAGCTTTTAGCTTCGCGAAAAGGACTTTAAAACCTGCTTTGGTAATTTTTAGATATTGGAAAAAGTATCCGGAGAAAATAGATTTAAGTGAAGTTATAGAAAAGCTCGCTAAAGGAGAGCTTGGTTCAACCGAGGAAGTGAAAAAATATCTGATTGAAAAAACTTGGGGGATAAGGAAGAAAAAAAGATATCTTAGAAAGTTGCCAGATGGATTTAGGATTTATGCATTTTCTTATCGTGCCGGGAGAGTGAGCGAGAGGGAGAAGGAAGAGATGACAAATGCTTTAAGAGAAGCACTGAGGATTATAACTGGTTATACAGAGACGGTGAAGAAGGGGGAGAGAAATTCAGAAGAGGAGAAAAGCTAGGGAATGACTAAGAAGGCATTTTCTCCTGTGACATCAATAAATAATCTGTATCTTTCTAAAAAGCCCATCATTCCGAGAATCGGCTGTTTTCGGGTGCCAGTTAAATCAATTTTTGCTGGGAAATTGAAAATTTCTTGATTACCTTCTTGGTCTATAAGATAACAAGAAACCATTTTAAAATCGCAATCTATCTTTCCGCCGGCTATGCCTTTTAATTTGTGGAAAGAATTTCGGAGATCCTCCGAGAGTTTAGATAAATCAATTTCTTCTACCTCAATTAAAGGACCATCCAAAATATTTCCTGGTATTACTGAATGAAGTGCGCCAGTATCTATGAGAGCTTCTGCTGGGTCTTTAGAAGGGTCATAAAAAATTTTTGTTACTACTCTTACTCTATGAAAAACCCCATTGCGGACAGAATATAAAGAATTGTTTCTTAATTCAAAACCTTTTAACTTATTGATGATAAGATGAAAACGAGTCATTACTCTTATTCAATCAAATCATCAATAATTCTTACCAGCACATCTTTAGTAGTCCAGCCTTTAGATTTTAAAAATTTATCTAGCTCTTTTTCATTAGAGAAGTGTTTCAACACTCTTTTGTTTTTTATCACTAAATATGTTCCGGGAGGATATTTTTCTGATAAGCTAAAATAATTTTCATAAAACCATTTGTCATCTTCAAAGTATCCATCATACAAACTGGAAAAATAAGCTTGCATTTTTTCTTTTAGAAGGTCTTTAGATAGTTTAACAAGCTTAGGGTTCTTTTTTAATTTTTCCACTACTAATGCATCGTTTTTATTTAAATTACCATTAGTCGGTTTTAGAATATTAAGATCTGATTTAATCTTTCCAAATAGCTCTCTTTTTGCTGTTGAAAATATAAAAGAAGAATTTTCGTTAAAACTTTTTACAGCCTTCACAACTTTTTGATTGTATGTCTTTATAATCTTTTCTAAATTACTTTTATCCTTTTTTCTTTTTGCCTCTATGTATTCATCACCATATTCCAAAGTATCACAA
>CAZKMM010000151.1:0-439 GCA_964553915.1 uncultured bacterium | reverse complement strand
ACAACATCAAAATGAACTTTTTCAATCAATTTTAGTAACTCGTTATTATTTTTAGCAAAATCAATGACAACAATTCCTTTATGCAGATCATAAAGAACCTCTTTCCAAATATTATGCCACCTTTCGTTATCATCAGCAATTATATAGCAAGAAAGGAACTTTCTTTTTTCATTCTTAATCTTTTCCGCCTTTCCTATTAACTTTTCCATCTTTTCCTCCTTAAGCAATTAAAATTTTTAAATCTTTCTTTTTCACAAAATCAGAAAAATTATACGCATAAAAGAGAAAAAGTCAAAAAAAAATTTTAATCCCTACAAACACTTTATTTTTTACTCCCTCTGAAATTTAGATGTCATTTGTGACCAAATTGTGTCCAGAACAGGTCAAAATTAGCCGAAATTGTTGGAGAGATTCCAAATTATATTTAAATTGAAAATCC
>CAZKMM010000150.1:0-4782 GCA_964553915.1 uncultured bacterium | reverse complement strand
CTGGATTTTGGGGTCTGGATTTTTTAGGTCTTTAATGGCTTTACTAACCATTCGTTCCAGCTTGGTGGGAAAGATGCCCAGGTCAAAGACTTCATCCGCGGTGGCAACTGCCAGGGTAAGTGTATAAATAATCAAAATCACCAGAGCAATATTGGGAAGCTTTTCTTTGAGACTTTTTAACCCGGTATCCATTTTTTAATACATTACTAGCTTAGCTCCGATAAGTCAAGCATTAGGACCTATCAAAAGGAAAACTTCAGCTAATTATTTTTTGAGTTTATTGTTTGAGTTGATTAAAATATTAAGTAAAGTCAATGCCTGCTCGGAAGAAAAAAGCAAGGGTATATATAGGTTGCAGTGGATTTGTTTATAGCCATTGGCGGGAGGTATTTTATCCGGAAGGAGTTCCGCAAAGGAAATGGCTGGAGTATTATGCGGAGAAGTTCAATACGGTGGAGCTCAATGTTACTTTTTATCGTCTTCCCAAGGAGAGCAATTTTGAGAGCTGGAGGAAAAGGACGCCGGAGGGGTTTATTTTTGTGGTTAAAGGCTCTAAATTAATCACTCATCAAAAGATGCTTAAAGAGGTAGATTCTGTTTTAGAGGAGCTGGTTGGTCGGGCAAGCCTTTTAAAAGAGAAATTAGGACCAATTCTCTGGCAGTTAAAGCCCAGCTTTAAGCTGGATTTAGAGAGGCTGAAGGATTTTGTTTTTCTGATTCGTGAGAAGTATCCAAAGCTTCGCTGTGCTTTTGAATTTCGCAATTCCACCTGGTTTACGGATGAGGTTTACCAGCTTTTAAAAGAGGCGGAGATGACTTTTTGCTTTGCGGATTGGCCTGCCCGGCTTCCGGAGCCAGGTGATGATTTTCCTTATATTTATGTGCGAAGGCACGGTCCTGAAGGACAGGCATATCGGGGATGCTATACTGAAGAGCACCTAAAGGCACTGGCAAAAGAAATAAAAAAATGGCTTTCTCAGGGCAAAGATGTTTATGTTTATTTCAATAACGATATCGGTGGGTATGCTCCGAAGAATGCCCTTCGGCTTAAAGAACTGGTAGGAGCCTGAGCTTTTCTTTCCCGGAAAAAAATCCCTTTAAAGGTTTGCCCCTTCTAAAATATTAGGATAATATTGAAATGATGAAAATCGGAATAATCGGTGCCGGAGGATGGGGGACCGCTCTGGCTAATCTCATTGCCCATAAGGGCTACCAGCCCCAGCTCTGGTGCTATGAGCCGGAGCTGGTGGAGAAGATTAAATCCGAGCGGGAAAATCCTTATTATCTTTCCGGCATTAAATTGGATGAAAAAATTTTCCCCAGCTCAGACCTGGAAGAAGTGGTTTCTGGAAAGGAGCTGGTAATTTTTGTGGTGCCCAGCCAATATTTCCGCTCGGTATTTGAAAAGGCAGTTCCTTATCTGGATAAAGAGACCATTTTGGTCAGCGCCACCAAAGGGATTGAAACTGATACCTTAAAAACTATGAGTCAGGTGATGATCGAGCTGGCTCCAGAACACGCCAGCAAAATAGCGGTTATCTCCGGTCCCAGTTTTGCCCGGGAAGTAGCTCAAAAGATGATTACCGCAATTACCTGTGCCAGCTATGAACCGGAGATTGCCCGGATGGTCCAGCATACCCTGAGCACGGATTATTTCCGGGTATATTCCAGCGTGGACATTATTGGGGTGGAGCTAGGCGGTACCAGTAAAAATGTGATTGCCATTGCCTCGGGAATTTGTGATGGGATGGGACTCGGGCTTAATACCCGAGCCGCGATTATTACCCGGGGACTGGCAGAAATTACTCGCCTGGGACTAAAAATGGGGGCTAATCCTATGACTTTTGCCGGGCTGGCAGGAATTGGCGACCTGGTTCTTACCTGCACCGGGAAGTTGAGTAGAAATTATATGGTTGGATATCAGATTGGGCAGGGAAAAAGTCTGGGGGAAATTCTATCTGAAATGAAAATGGTGGCAGAAGGGGTAAAGAATGCGGAGTCCATATATCGGCTCAGTCAGAAGCTGGATGTGGAAATGCCCATTACCGAGCAGGTTTATCTGGTGCTTTATGCGGGTAAGTCTCCCAAACTGGCTACTTCTGCTTTAATGGGAAGAAAGCTCAAAGAGGAATTCTGGTCTTAAAAATGAGCGAGGATTTAAAAGAGCTGTTTCAGAAAGACAAGAAAATAACTATTGAAAATCTCTCTGAACTTCTACACCGAAAAGGATTAATCAGTGAAGAGCAGAAAAAAGAAATTCTGGTTAAACACAGCAAACAAAAAGCCCGGCTGGCTCTGGAACAGAAGGAACTCCGCTTCAGCCGGGGAAGGGCACAAGCAAGCGGTGAGATTTCTCCGGCTCAGGTTATTGCCAGTTTCAAATTCTCCCTCCCTCAAGACCCGGACCGGCTTTTAACTGAAGATGTAATTATGCAGGCTCTGGCAGAAGCTTTGGGAATGGAATATGTCAAAATTGACCCGCTCAAGCTGGATTTAGATTTAGTTACCCGCACCATTTCCCGACCTTTTGCCCGCAGACATTCAATGATTCCCATTGCCAGCAGGGATAATATTCTGGTGGTAGCCACTGATGACCCGTTTGATTTGGAAGGGGTGGATGGAATTCGGCGGGCGAGCGGGAAAAAGGTTGAGCTGGTTTTGAGTCCCCGGAGCGACATTCAGCGGATTATCAATGATTTTTATGGTTTCCGCACTTCTTTAACTGCAGCGGAGCAGGAACTGGCACCCAGCTTTGATATTGGCAATCTTGAGCAGTATGTCCGGATGCGTCCTGAGGAGCAGATTGACTATCAGGACCAGCCGATTATCAATGCGGTGGAATATCTTTTTAGATATGCCTATTCTCAACGGGCAAGTGATATTCATATTGAGCCGAAAAGGGAATATAGCCTGATTCGCTTTCGGATTGATGGGGTGCTTCATGAGATTCATCGGATTCCCAAGCTGGTGCATAATGCAATTGTCAGCAGGATTAAAATTCTTTCCCGAATGGATATTGCGGAAAAAAGAAGACCGCAGGATGGGAGAATTAAAACCGAACATAAAGGGAAAGAAATAGAGCTTCGGGTCTCCACCCTCCCCACTGCTTTTGGCGAAAAAGTGGTAATTCGGATTTTTGACCCCACTCTTTTAATGCAGGATTTGGAAAATCTTGGTTTCTTTCCAAGGGAGCTGGAGCTGTTTAATCGCTTCATCTCTCATACTCACGGAATGATTCTGGTTACCGGTCCCACTGGCTCAGGAAAAACCACTACTTTGTATTCTGCTTTAAAGAAGCTGGCAAGCCCAACGGTAAATATCATCACGATTGAAGACCCGATTGAGATGGTTTATGAGGAGTTTAATCAGATAGCGGTTCAGCCGAAAATAGATATTACTTTTGCTAATGCCCTCCGGACAATTTTGCGTCAGGACCCGGACATTATAATGGTCGGAGAGATTCGGGACCGGGAAACCGCTACTTATGCAATTCAAGCCGCGCTTACCGGTCATCTGGTATTTTCAACCCTTCATACCAATGATACCGCCAGCACCATTACCCGGCTTCTGGACCTGGGGATTGAGCCGTTTTTAATTTCCTCTACCCTGATTGGGGTGGTGGCACAAAGGCTGGTGAGAAAAATTTGTCCGCACTGCAAGAAAGAGACCTATTTAAGCGAGGATGAGCTGGTGCTTCTGGGAATTCCGGTCAAAGACCGCAAGAAAAAATACCGGGTCTGGTACGGGGAGGGATGTCTGGAATGCCGGCATACTGGTTATCTGGGCAGGACCGGAATTTTTGAAGTGATGGAAATCACCGAGAAAGTTAAAAAGCTGATCAACAAAAGGGCTCCGGCTTCAGAAATCAAGAAAACCGCGGTGGATGAAGGAATGATGGTTTTGAGAGAACTGGCAATTAAAAAGCTGGGATTAGGAATTACTACCTTGGAGGAAGTGTTGAGGGTGACCGCGGAGCAGGAAATTTAATTCCAGGCTATATTCCAGCTTATCATCTCAGCGGTTCAAGTTCTCAACTGGTAAAAAGCGAAATTTTTATTATGATAAACTCTGATAGGGGATGGGGAAAAATAAATGGATGTGCTTAAAATTGGGGAGATTCCTTATCTGGATTGCATCCCATATTTTCATTATTTGAAAAAAAATTATTCTCAGGATTTTTATCAGTTTGTTTCCGGTCATCCCAGTGAGCTGAATTCTGCTTTAAAAAGAGGAGAGATTGATATCAGTATATCCAGCTCCATTGAATATGCTCAATACTATGATACCTATCTGGTTTTTCCTGAACTCTGTATAGGCTCTACCGGAGCAGTGGGAAGTGTGCTTTTGTTTTCCGACCTTCAGATTGATGACCTGGATGAGATGCCGATTTCTATCCCCTCTGCCAGTGCCAGCGGGGTGTCGCTTTTAAAAGTTTTGCTCGGGAAATATTATCAGTTCACCAATCAATTTAAGTCCAGCTGGGCAGATACTGAAGCTCATCTTTTAATCGGAGATTCCGCTTTAAGAGAAAAAACTTTAAATCGCTATCAATATATTTATGACCTTGGAGAATTATGGCGGAGTTTGACCGGACTTCCAATGGTATTTGCTCTCTGGCTGGTAAAGAGGGAGACTGCCCGGAAAAAAAGGGAACAGCTCCTTATTCTCCATCGCTCTCTCAAATATGCCATTGAAGAAAGCAGAAAGAACTGGGAAGCATTGTATCAAGAGATTGCGGAGCGGTATAACTGGATGAAAAAAGAAGTTGTCATTAATTACTGG
>CAZKMM010000149.1:0-4875 GCA_964553915.1 uncultured bacterium | reverse complement strand
ATTCCCTTTCAGATTGATGAAAAGACCCCCTCAGGCGAATATGTTTTCACTGAAGGAGAAAAAAAGAATTCTGACCCAGAGCCGGATTTTGATGCCAATGATGAGCTGGTATTTATGGCAAAGGATGCAGGCGACCAAACTGATTCTCTGAACCTGCCCGGATTGATAAAAGCTTATGAAATAGAAATCTCTGACCCGCGGGGAAGAGGCAGAGCCTGGGCATATCTGGGATTATTCACCTCGCATCCAGCTCGCTCCCCGGTTGATTATGTCCAGCAGAAATATCTTCCGGAAACAGATTCTTATCTGATTGAAGCAAGCAATTATGCTTATTCCAGCCCGGCTCGGGCGGTTTATTATGACTATCTGGCACTTCGCCAGCCTGATGGCAGTTTGGGACCGGACCTGGTTGACCAGCTGAAAATTCGGGGAAAGGTTTTCATCTTTTTTGGCAAGATAAAAATTCCCTTTAATTTTGACCAGCTGGTTCACAGCAGAATCACTGCCTGGAAGGATGGAGCGGTGCGGGTGATTAAGCGGGGAGAGGGGTATTTAAAGGTAGCGGTGGTAAAGATAGAGGGTTCGGGCTATTCGGTTTTATATTTTTATCCCAATTTTTTCATTTATCCGATGACTCTGGAGCTTCCAATGGATTTAAGAAAGGTGGTCAGTGATATTGAGCTTTATGGAGCTACAGATTTTACTAAATCCGCTTATGGCTGGCATTATTATGATGCCAGGAATCCTTTTAATCCTGAGGTGGTGCTGGATGGAAAGATGAGCCGGGCAGAGGAGAATCTAAAAAGAGATTTTGACCATAACTGGCACTGCAATATTGGTGCTGTGGGAAATTTCTGCCACCGGATCATCTTTCCTCCGGAATGGAAGGAAATTAAAAGAGAGGTATTTTATCTGGATGATGCCGGGTTTAATGACCCGCCCGAGTTTGAGCCGGGATTTTCTGGCAGTGGCTATCTTTTTCGGAATTTTATCCGGCTGAAAAAAGGTGCCCAGACCTACTGGATGCATTATTATTTCCCAAAAGATTTTCAGCCAGGAGAGGAATGGAAATTTTTGGATATCCTTGACCATCCCCTGAAAATAAAAGTCCAGCAAATCAAATAACCGCAAAAATCCGGGACCTTCTCAAATCATTTAATTTCTTTTTGTCTCTGGGGTGAAAATTTAACCGCAAAGACGCAGAGTTTTTAAAGCTCTTTTTATTTCTTCGCGTCTCCGCGGTGGGATTAAAGGTGATAAAATTTGTCTTCCCTGCCCACGATTTTTAAGCTCGGGAGGATGATTTTCTTTTCCGCATCTGCGACTGCTCTGCCAATAACCTGTGCTGGAATTTTAAATTCTGAACTGATTTTTATAACCTTCTCTGCGTCATCCGTGCTGACCACCACGCAAAAGCCTACTCCGAGATTAAAAGTATTTGCCATCTCCTCATCAGAGACCTTTCCTTCCCTTTGAATCAACTTAAAAATCGCGGGTGGCTCTGGCAGATTATCCAGGACAAATCCCACCTCACTTTTCACCCGGCGGAGGTTGCGAAAGCCATCGCCAGTAATATGAATAAAAGCCTTAATTTTCAAGTCTGCCTCCAGCATCTTTAAAGCCGGCTTAACATAAATTCTGGTCGGCTCCAGCAGTTCCTCTCCCAGGCTCCTTCCCAGCTCAGGAATCTGCTCGTCCAATTGATATTTTTCCAGAAGAACCTTCCGGGCAAGAGAATAGCCATTAGAATGAAGCCCGCTGGATGCCAAGCCCACCACCAGGTCTCCTTCTTCTATCCCCTCTCCAATAATCAGCTTATCCAGCTCCACCACTCCCACTGCGCAACCGACCAGGTCAAATCCATATCCTTCTTCTACGCCTTTTATCATATCTTTAAGCTGAGCAATTTCTCCACCGGGAATGCTGATGCCGGCTTCTTCTGCCCCCAGATATAGCCCCTTACCCAAATCTGCCAGATATTCTTTTCTGGCATCCTGAAGAGCAATGTAGTCAAGCATTGCAATTGGCTTGGCGCCCACGCAAATCAGGTCATTGACATTCATAGCAATGCAGTCAATTCCCACGGTATCAAATTTTTTCATCATTTGAGCAATAAGGATTTTGGTGCCCACCCCATCAGTGCTCAGGGCAATGCCCAGATTCGGAGCAATTTCAATGATGGTGGCATAAAGTCCCAGCTCGGTTTTTACCTCTGGATGTCCTTCCAGGCTCTTTTTCACCCAGAAGATGAACTGCTCAAAAGAGCTCAAGCCCTCCAGCCCCACCACTCCGGTCTGCTCGTAAGTAATTCCCTTATCCTTCATTTTTTCTGCCCATTTGATAAGGATTAATGCTGTGCTCTAAATACTGGCGGGAAAGCTCATAATATTCCTTCACTCCCTGCTTGATTATTTCCAGCTCCTCGTCGCTTACCTCTCTTTTGGGTTTTGCCGGCACCCCCAGAGCCAGAGTTCTGGGAGCAAGCTCGGTTCCCGGCGGAACCACACTCCCGGCACCAATAATACAACCATCACCAATTTTAACATCATCCAGAATCACTGAGCCCATTCCAATCAGGCAGAGATTTCCAATCTGACAGCCATGAAGCACTGAGCGGTGCCCGATGGTAACTTCATCGCCAATGATTATCCCGCTTCGGTAGCGGTCTATATGAAGCACGCAGTTGTCCTGCACGCTCACTTTTTTCCCAATCCGAATCCGGTTGAAATCCCCCCGAACCACCGCACCAAACCAGACCGAAGACCCCTCCTCAATCTCCACATCTCCAATAATCTCGGCGCTCGGAGCCACAAACACGCTCGGATGAAGCCTGGGAAATTTCCCTTCAAAGGATAAAATCATCCTTCCCTCCTAATAAGCAATAAACTTCAAATAATAATACGCCACCGGCACCGTAAAAACAATGGAATCCAGCCGGTCTAAAATTCCGCCGTGCCCGGGAATAATCGTGCCTGAATCCTTAATCCCGGCATCCCGCTTGAAAAGCGATTCCACCAGGTCGCCCAGTATGGCAGAAACCACCAGAATTGGTCCTAAAATAAAACAATGCCTCCATTCCAGGCTGGTGGCTAAAATCCAGCGGTCAAAAATCAATTTAGCCAGCACCGCTCCCAGGGTTCCAAAGACAATTGCTCCCAGAGCTCCTTCCCAGCTTTTTTTCGGGCTGATTTTCGGACTGAGCTGATGCTTTCCCCATTTCCTTCCCACAAAAAATGCCCCGGCATCGCTCAGAAAGGTCACCGCAATTACCAAGATAATGAAAAAAAGCCCCAGGTCAGTATGACCGGCTCTTCCTTCCCAGTTCCGCAAAAGCACAATATGAGATAAAAGCAAGCCCACATAAAGCACGCCCAAAAGGGTAGTGCCGGTGGTAATCAGGGCAAGACGAAGCTCCTGATAAAATAGCTGAAAAGAACAGACTAAAAGAGTAAAACCGACCAGAGAAGGCAAAAGATATTCCGGCTTGCCCCGAAAAGAAATCAAGCCCAAAACCAGAGCAAAAACCGTCCCTGCGACCCGCTGGGCAAATAACTGCCGAGCCTCTGCCATCCGGTAAAATTCTCCCATTCCCAGAAAAATTACCAGCTCCACCAAAAGCAAAAACCATATCCCTCCCAGCCAGAAGAATAAAACCAGAACCGGGATGACAATCCCTGCGGTAAGAAGCCTTTTCTGGAGATTGGTCATTTTGCTTTTCTTCGCCCCAGCCCTCTTTTCACCAGCAATCTGGAGTTTTTCAGCAACTGCTCTATCTCTTCAGGTAAGAGCCCGGCTCCCTGAGCAATTTTCTTGGCACTCTCCCAGTCCACTAAATCCTCAGGAAGGTGAGTATCAGTATTGAGCACCAGCGGAGCATTATATTCCCGTGCCAGCTGAGCCACCCAGCCGTTGGTATAGCAGTGTCCCCGCCGGGTGGTGATTTCCAGCATTACTCCTTTTTTGCTCGCAAGTTTCACCAGCTCTGGAGTAATCAAGCCGGGATGTGCCAGAATATCTGCTTCGGCTTCAATTGCCTTGCGGTTGGTTCCCGGAGGAACCGGCTCCACCAGGGTCTCGCCGTGCACCACCACCAGCTCTGCTCCCAGACGCCGAGCCTTCCTCACCATTTTCGGGATTTGCTCCGGATAAAGATGAGTAAGCTCCACTCCAAAAAGCACCTGTATTTCCGGGTCTTTGGGAAGGGCTTTGATAAAAGCCTTTAAGGAACGGATAATCTGCTCCAGATTACTGGCATCGGTATGGTCGGTAATTGCCAGTGCCTGATACCCGAGCTTCTTTGCCTGCTGAACCAACTCCGCAGGGAGCAATACCCCATCACTGAGCAATGAATGAGTGTGCAGGTCAATCATTTCCCAGCTATACTGCCAGAAATTTTCTCACCGGTCAACCCCCGGGCTTAAAACCAGCTGGTGAGATTTTTTAACTACCCTCTGAAAAAATTTGTTTTTTAATTTTTTTTCTCGGGTAAAGAGAATTTTTCTCAGAAAATCAAGCGGTTTTCTTCAGGCAAATTTCCCCAGGGGTTTGGCAGGGCTGAAAGATTGGTGAGATTTTCAGACCATCTGGTTCAAAAATCAGACCAGCAAAATTTTCATACCCCAAAAATTTTTTCCTTTATTTTCCAGAGATTATAATCCTCTCCAACCTCCTGCTGGTGAGAAATTCAGACTGACTGGTCTGATTTTAGAACCAAGCTTTAAATATCGGGGATTGATGTTTGTAGTTTCCAAACACTTTGACAGAAGACTAATTTGAGCAGGTATTCTGTTCTATTTCCAATCGGTAAGCTCTTGACAATTTATTAAAATTTAGTATTATTATAATAAATGAAGATTCTTTTATAAAATTTTATAA
>CAZKMM010000148.1:0-4939 GCA_964553915.1 uncultured bacterium | reverse complement strand
CTCCATAATTGTATAATCACCCCGAATTCCTTCGCTCTGTCCCTGTCCCCGGGGGTCAAAGCCTATCACATTAAAACCCTCCTGATAAAGCCCATAAAGAAGCTCTGCATAGCAAAGGGCATAAACCGAGGTGCCGGGAATAAAAACCACGCTGGGTGCCCCCTCCTGATAGGGAAAAACCACACAATGGATTTTTAAGCCGTCATTTTCAATCCATTCATCTTCCCAGCTCCCCAGGATATGTTCCATGCCCAACTTTTTCGCCAGCTCTTGAAAATACCGCGCAAAATCCTCCATTATTTTTGTTTCCCCTGCGGATATCTGAGGGAATAAGCATAGTAAGCAAGTCTTCTCAGTATATAATGGTAAAGGAATGGGAGGAATTTTTTAGAAAAATATAAGAATTTCATCAGTCGGGAGGGGATGACCAGAAATTGCTCTTTTTCCACCGCTTTAATTATGGCTTGCGCCACCTGGTTGGGAGTGCTTGCCCGCTCGCGGAAGCTTTGTTTAAATTTTTTCACCTTGGGGTTTTGGGGGTCTATTCCCAGAACCTCCACAGTATCAACCAGCGGAGTATCAACCGCTCCCGGACAGATTACACTCACTTTGATGTTATGAGGCTCCAGGTCAAAGAGCAGGACCTCACTAAGACCCACCAGCCCGAATTTGGCAGACGCATAAGCAGAATGAATTGGCAAGCCCAGAAGTCCAGAAGCAGAGGAGACATTAACAATATATCCTCTTTTGGCTTTAATCATTTCCGGAACAAAGCATTCAATAGTATGGATGGGACCGAAAAGGTTTACCCGAATGAGTTTTTCCCAGTGGCTGTGGTCCATATCTTCCATAAAAGCATAAAGGGCAATCCCGGCAATGTTCATAATAATCTCCATTGCCCCGTATTCCTGATGCACCTCATCTGCAAACTGGCGAACCGCCTGATAGTCTGAAATGTCAAAAGCTCGGTATTTGCAGACCTCTCCGCCCAGAGAACCGGCTAGCTCCACAGTTTCTTCCAGTCCTTTTGGGTTAATATCGGTCAAAAAGAGCCGGGCGCCCCTCCGGGCAAGCTCTAAAGCGGTCTGTCTGCCAATCCCGCTGGCAGAGCCAGTGATGAAAACTTTAATCCCTGGGGTAATCTTCATTTGATTAGATATTTTTTAGCAGATTCTTTAAGCTGGGGCAAGAAAAAAATATCTTAAAATTTCAGTTTTGCTTTTTCTGGTAAAAGTCCCGGATACAGGCTAGGGCAAAAAGGGCATCTTCTGGTCGGTCAAAAATCGGATACCTGCTCCGAGCTAAAACCTCCTCTTTGGAATGATAGGGAAGGGCAAGCACCAATGCCACAGGCTTTTTGACCAGTTCAATGGTTTCATTTAATTCCTGAATCAAATCTCGCTGAAGCTGGTTTAAAGTGGGATAAAGCTTTAAAACCTCCGGGTCCCGGTAGATATAAGCCATTACCGCACCATCAAAATCTTCTCTTAAAAGAAGCTCCCGGATTAAATTCCTCTGAACCTCAGCGCGATAAAGGTCGCCAAAGTCTAAAGGATTTTTCAGCTCAATAATTCCTGCTCGCCTCTGCTGAGAATATTTTTTAGCAATATCTTTGGGCAGGCAGGGAAGCTCAAACCCGAACCTCCAGGCAAGGTCTGATAAAATAACCGAAAGCCCCCCGCTGGGAGAAGCCACTAAAAGCCGATTTCCTCTCATCGGGGGCATCTGAAAAGCCTTGGCAAGGTAAATCAGCCCGGCTAAACTCTCTGCCCAGACAATCCCTGCCTGCTGGCAGGCTCCTTTAATCATCAGCTCATCTCCTGCCAGAGCCCCGGTATGGGAGCGAGCCATCTCTGCTCCATAAGGAGTGTGCCCGGCTTTAAACAGGATAATCGGCTTTTGAGATTTCTGAGCAGTTTTGAAAAATTCCCTTGCCCGCTTGAGGTCTTCCAGGAAAAAACAGATAGTTTCGGTCTCCGGGTCTTGCATAAAGTATTCCAGAAAATCCACCTCATCCAACACACTCTTATTTCCCACACTGACAAATTTGCCCAGAGGAAAATGTTCTACCCTCATTAAAGTTGCCATTGAAGTTCCCACTCCTCCGCTCTGAGTTAAAAAGGCTATTTTCCCTGCCGGAGGTGGGTCCAGAGGCATAAAGGAAAGACAGAGTCCGTTTTGAGTATTGGAGGTGCCAATGCAGTTTGGACCGATGATGTAAAGCCCTTTTTCCTCGGCAATGGCTTTAATTTGCCCTGCAAGTTCCAGCCCTTTCTCGGTGCCGGTTTCCTCAAAACCAGCACTGGAAATGACAATATGACGGATTTGGTTCCGGGCACAATCCAGAAGAAGTTCGGGCACCAGCTCTGCCCGGGTGAAAATTAAGGCAACCTCTGGTTTTTCAGGTAGTTGCTCCAGAGAAGTATAAATTCTCACCCCATCATTTTCTCCTTCATAGGGGCTGATTCCATAAATCCTTCCCTGATAGCCCCAGCGCCTCAGATTGGCAATGATATTCCGGCAGAGATTTTTCGGGCTGGGACTGAACCCGATAAGCACTACCGCTTCTGCTTTAAAAAACTTCTCCAGTTTCCGGTTCATTTATATCCTGGCTCCGCTTAAAGATTTCTTTAATTGTTTAAAACAATTTTTTTCAAATTCCAAATCCAGATTTAGTTCTTGCTCACGGGAATCTGGCTGGAGAATTTCATCCGGGACAAATTCAGGCATCTGCTGGCTCACAGATTATTTTATCCCGATAGAGGAAAAATTTGAATGTTGGAAAAGATATGATACCATTTCATAAAAGAAGAGCAGATATCTTCGGTAGATAGAGCTTTCTATCTTTGAAATCTTTGCGAGGGTGGCGGAACCTGGCAGACGCGCTGGACTTAGGATCCAGTGCCTTCGGGCGTGAGGGTTCGAATCCCTCCCCTCGCACCAGTTAAAGAGGAGGAGGAATGAAAGTAGAGGTAGAAGATTTAAGTCCGATTGAGAAGAAGGTAAAAGTGGAGATTCCAGCAGAGCAGGTGAAGGATGAATTTGAGCTTGCCTGGCAGGAAGTGCAGAAGAAGGCACAGATTAAAGGGTTTCGTCCTGGCAAAGCTCCCCGGAAAATCCTGGAACAGCATTTTAAAGATTATGTTAAAGAGCAGGTTTTAAAAAAGCTTCTTCAGGAAACCATCGGTCCGGCGCTGGATCGAAAGCAATTAAAACCAGTGGTGGAGCCGGAAATAGAACTGGGCGAATTGGTTCCAGATGCTCCCTTTACCTATAATCTTCGGGTGGAATTAAAGCCTCAGGTGGAGCTGGTTAATTATAAGGGGCTTGAGCTGGAGCGAGAGGTTTTTGAGATTACTGATGATATGGTTGAGCAGGCGCTGGAGGATTTGAGGAATCGTCATTCCTATTATCAGGAGGTTCAGGAGCCGAGAAAGGCTCAGGAAGGCGACCTGGTGATAATGGACTTAAAAGCGGAGCTGGAGGGAAAAATCCTGGAACGGGAAACTGGCGAAAACCTTCAGTATCCAATGGGGGCTGAGATTCATATTCCTGATTTCGCCCAGGAAATAAGCGAGCTTTTGCCCGGAGAAAAAAAGAGCTTTCAGGTAAAATATCCAGATGACCATCAGATACCCGAGCTGGCGGGCAAAGAGGTGAATTATACGGTTGAACTTAAAGGAATCAAAGAAAAGGTTACGCCTGAACTTAATGACCAGTTTGCTCAGGAGCTGGGGGAGTTTAAAAATCTGGATGAGCTAAAAGAGAAGGTTCGCAAGCAGTTGGAGGAATATTATCAGAGAATTAGCCGGGTTCGGCTGGAGCGGGAACTTTTAGATAAACTGGTGGAATTAAATCCGGTAGAAGTCCCCAGGAAACTGGTGAGGAGAAGGTCTCAGGAGCTGGCTCAGGAGTGGTTCCAGCGAGTGGGGATAAATAATCCCGGTCAGGAAGAATTTGAAAAAATGGTGGAGGAATTTACCCCCCGAGCAGAAAAAGAAATTAAAGCCGGGTTTATTCTGGAGGCGATTATTGAAAAAGAAGGGATTGAATTAACCCCGGAGGAAGAAGAAGCTAAATTAAAAGAGCTGGCTGACCGATATCAAATGAATGTGGAGAAATTAAAAGACCAGCTGGGAGAGCCGGCAATGGCACGACTTCGGGAACAATGGCTGGAGGAGAAGGCTCTTGATTTTTTGCTGACAGAAGCTAGAATAAAAGAAAGAAAGGTAAATCCTAAGGAGGCAGAAGAAAGAGAAGCGGTTGAGGAAGAAAAGAAATGAGTTTAATTCCTATTGTTATTGAGCAGACACCTCGGGGAGAGCGAGCTTATGATATTTACTCCCGGCTTTTAAAAGACCGGATCATTTTTATTGGTCAGCCAATTACTGATGAACTTGCCAATCTGGTGATTGCTCAGCTTCTTTTCCTGGAAAGCGACAATCCGGATAAAGATATTTATCTTTATATAAATTCTCCCGGGGGGCTGGTAAATGCCGGGCTGGCAATTTATGACACGATGCAGTATGTTAAGCCTGATATCAGCACGGTTTGTCTTGGTCAGGCGGCAAGTATGGCTGCGGTGCTTTTATCTGCGGGAACTGGGGGCAAGCGTTTTGCTCTGCCCAATTCCCGAATTTTAATTCACCAGCCGATGGGTTCCTTTTATGGTCAGGCAACTGATATTGAAATTCAAGCCCGGGAGATTATCAAATTAAAAGAACGGCTCAACCGGATTTTAGCTAAACATACCGGTCAACCAGTGGAAAGAATTGCTCAGGATACTGAACGGGATTTTTATATGAGCGGGGAAGAAGCCAAAGAATACGGAATTATAGATGAAGTAATTGTTCAGCGAAAAGCTGGGATGGAAAAGACCAGCAGGGAGAAAGAATGATGGTCAAAAAGAATAACGATGGTTCTACCACTCTGCGATGCT
>CAZKMM010000147.1:0-4978 GCA_964553915.1 uncultured bacterium | reverse complement strand
AGAATATATTGCTTTTTTAGATGCGGATGACCTCTGGCTTCCTGATTACTTGGAAAAAATGGTGGAATTTTTAGAAACTCATCCTGGCTCGCTTTTTGCTTTTTCTGATGGCTGGGTGTTCAACCAAAAGGATGTTCCGGAAAATCTTGACCAATTTCCCACCTATCATACGGTTTTTCCGCCCCCATCGGAAGATAATGCGGAATTTCTAACATTTAAAAGCCCTCCCATTACCTCGCTGATGGTTTTTAAACGGGAATTTTTTGCCCGGGTAGGTTTTTTTTCTCCTGAGCTTAAAATTAACGAAGATGCAGACCTGCTTCTTCGCTCAGCAGAGCTGGGAATCAAGTATATCTTTCTAAATCAGCCTCTGGGTATCAAGCGAAATCTTGCCACCGGACTTTCCCAGAATCCGGTGGAGTGTCTTTATTATTCCCGACTGATTGCCAAAAAAAGCTGGGAGCGAAGTAAAAAACTTCATAGATATATCCGCCAGAGCCTTCTCATTGTTAACCTTTATCTGGCAAAGGCATATTTTCAGCAAGGAGATAAATCTCAGGCAAGAAAATTGCTCCGGGAAATAATTTACTTTCGTCCCTGGTCAATCCGGGTTCTATGGCTCCTTTCTCTTTTGTGCCTGCCTTCGCCCCTGGCTTTACCTTTTATTAAAAAAAGCTTTCTTGCTACTCCGGAGTTATTTCCCAAGCTTACGGTAAAAGATTATCCCCGGCCCAGCTCCAGCAATAAGGAGCAGGAGAAAAAATCCTAAAGAAAATTCCAGACCAAAAACCGGAATTAAAATCACAGAACAAAACACCGCACCAATGCTACTGCCCAGATGGTCAAGCGCATTTATCCAGCCAGCAATAGCTCCCATCTTTTGCTTCCCGCCCAAGCCAAAGGCATAAGCAGAAAGAGGAAAGCAGAGCCCGGAAAAAACTGCCACCAGAACCAGAAGTCCCAGAATTACACTCAGGCTCAACCAGACTCCAGGATGAAAAGCAACCAGCACCCGAAGCAAAACCCAGGATAAGAGCAGAGAAATAATCTCACCAAAAACCACTCCAAGCAGTTTCCAGCGCAGATTTCTTTTCCAGAAAAAAGAATAACGCTGATACAAATACGCGCCCAGCGAAAGACCAGCCATAAACCCGCTCACCAGTGCTCCCACCAATTGGTAAACATATCCGTAAATTACCTGAAACCCGAGCATCAGGATTAATTCCGCACCCAGCCCGACAAAGCCCATTCCGAAAATACTCACCAAGCCCAAGCCCCCAGCTCCAAGAGCATAAACCAAAACCAAAGCTAAAAAAAGATAAATTCCCACTGCCCAGAACAGAGGCTTTTGGGTGAGATTAAGAATCCTTTTCACCACCTTTCGCAAGCCGGGATTTGCTTGCTCCAGCCAGAGCAGGCTGGAAAGATAATATCCCCGAGGACGAAGGTCTATATTTACCGGCTGAGTTAAATATTGCTTCAGGCTTTTGTGAACAAATAGAACCCGCTCCGGGCTTAAATTTGCTTTTAAATAATAATCCCGAACAAACAGGGTTTTTACCTTCCGCTGGTTAAGGCGGGAAAGTAAAAGCTCCACCTCCTCGCTTATCAATTCACTTTCTCCAGCCACCAGATAGTTGGTTCCCAGAGCAAGCACTGCCACCCGGGAAAAAACCTGCTTTAAGGTTAATACCCCTTCTGCTAAAAGCCCTGCCTGAGCCGGGGTGAGATAATTTCCGCTAGTGCCCAGGCTCAAGCCCAAAACCCCATCTGGACTCAAATGAGCTTTAGCCAGCTGGAAAAATTCCCTGGTATAGTAGCGGTTGAGATTTGCGGTTTCCGGGTCAGGAAGGTTTAAAATAATCGCATCAAACTTCTCCTGGCTTTGCCTTAAAAAAATCCGGGCATCCAGATGATATACCTGAAGCAAAGCTGATTTTCCCTGAGAAGAAAATCCTTCCAGATATTTTGCCTCAAGCTCGGTTAATCTGGGGTCAATTTGAAGATAAACCAGCTTCTTTACCGGATGTTTAAAAACCTCCTCCACCGCTCCTTTTAATCCCCCGCCAATTAAAAGCACCTTTTCTGGCTCTCTGGTCATTGCCAGGGGCAGATGGATAATCTTTTCAAAATGCTCCGGGTCTGGATAGCTGAAAGCAGGCAATCCATCCAGCCAGAAATTGGTCAGCTCCCCTCTTTTGGTAATGGTGATGGTAGAATATTTGCTTTCGGTCTCAATCAAAACCTCCTGCCCCTTCCAGCGAAGCTGAACCAAAACTCTTTCCAGCCGGGAACAAGCCCCTAAAAGCCCTGCCAAGGCGACCAGGCTGAGACCTATCCCGATAAGCCGACTCTTTCGCCGGTTGAGAAGAAGACTTGCGCTTAAGAAAAAAATAGTTGTGCAGATTACAATCTGAGCCATTGCAGAAATTCTCCCAGCCATCAACAGGCTGAAGATTATCCCAGCAAGAGCTGAGCCGAGTGCCTCCAGAAGATATAGCCAGACCAGATTTGCCTCATCCCCCTTAAAAAGCCGTGCCTGGTAATTAAAACTCGCTCCTAAAAGAATGCAGACCGGAGCGGTAAAAACAAATCCGGCTAAAAGCACCAGCTCAAACCCGAGCAGTTCCCCGGAAGTAAAGCGAAAAATATACCTCACCAGCCAGGTAAGAGAGGAAGTGGCAAAAAACAATAAACCGCAGAGCAGAAAAATAACTGCCAGCTCCTGTTCGGGATTCTTGCAGGCATCTGCCCTTTTCAGAAAAATAAAACTACCCAGAGCAGTCCAGAACATCCAGCCGGCAAAAAGTGCGCCAATGGTAAGCTCATTGCCGTAAAACACGCTGAGCAGACGCCGAATTAAAATCACCTGCACCAGAAGGCAAACCACTCCATAAAGCAGATAAATTAAAACCGCCCGCTTAGAAAATCCCCTCATCTTTTCCATCTTGGAAGTTCCTTAAAACTCTGTCAAATAAAAATTGCTCTGGTTTGCAAGGAGTTTCCTGAGAAAAACCGCTTTATTAACCAGCTTCTTTCGGTTGACAAACCGCTTTAATTTTTTATACTTATTAGCAAGGTGTCCCCATCGTCTAGCCAGGTCTAGGACACCGGGCTTTCAATCCGGCAACGGGGGTTCAAATCCCCCTGGGGACACCAGATTTTTTTATGCTCAATCACCTCAGAATTTTCCTGCTCTCATAAAAATTCGCAAAAAAAGTCTTTCTAAATTTTAATTAAGCTCTGATTGATTATTTCTGACAGCCCGGGCAAAAATAAGTGCTCCGATTTCCCAGCCGAGCCCGCCTTATCTTTCTCCCACAGCGAAAGCAAGCCTCTGCTTCCCGACCATAAACCCGGGGAGAATATCCTCCCGGCTCTCCCGAAGAGGTCTGATAATTCTGAATCGTGGTGCCAATCCTTGCAATTGCCTCTTTTAAAACCTTTTTAATGCTCCGGCTCAGGGCTTTAAGCTCTTCTTCACTCAGGCTTCCTGCTGGGCGAAGCGGGGAAATCCCGGCAAAAAAGCAGGCTTCATCTCCATAGATATTTCCCACCCCGGCACAAATCCGCTGGTCAAGAAGAAGAGATTTTACCACCGCTTTTCTACCCTGAAATTTCCCTTTTAACCAGCGAGAGTTAAATTTCCGGGATAAAGGCTCCGGACCCAGCTGGTTTAAACCAGGAAGCAGAGAAAAATCATCTGTATCCAGAACCACTACCTTTCCAAAAGTCCTCGGGTCCCGAAAGCTCAGGCGGAAATTCTTAAAATAAAGCTCTAAATACTGGTGCCGGTCTCTTTTTTGCTTTTTATCTTCCAGCTTCAGGGTTCCGCTCATTCCCAGATGAATCACCAGAACTTTTCCCGAGCTTAGATAAAAAAGAAGATACTTTCCCCGGCGGGAGATTTTTAAAATCCTTTTCCCTTTAAGCCCGGAAAGAAGATGCTCATTTGCCAGCTGGCGAAAAACTCTCCCTCCCCTTCTCCACCAGACAGATTCTATTTGCCTGCCTTTGAGCCCGGGCTCCAGCTCCCGACGAATGGTCTCTACCTCAGCCAGCTCCGGCATCTTTTTTCTTTTGGGAATATAAATTGGAAAGCAAAACCAATCTTTCCAGCTCTATCTGTTCTGCTCGTGCCTGGGGAGAAATCCCTGCTTTTTTTAAAAGCTCTTCTGCCTGGCTTTTATCCAGTCCGAGTCCGCTTTTGCTCAGAGCGTTTCGCAGGGTCTTTCTCCTTTTTCCGAACATAGCCCGAATCAGCTTTTTAAAATCCAGATAGTTTGCCAGCTCATATCTGGGCAAGTCAAAAACTTTAAATTTTACCAGTGCAGAATCCACCCTGGGACGGGGATGAAACGCCCCGGGACCAAGCCGAAGCAAAATCTCCGGCTCAGAATGAAACTGGGAAATCACTGCCAGAATTCCATAATCCTTGGTGCCCGGCTTTGCCACCACCCGCTCTGCTACCTCCTTCTGAAGCATAAGATACAGCTCAGAAAAAATCCCCGGAGCCTCTAAAAGCCGAAAAATTACCTCGGTGGAAATGTTATAGGGGAGATTAGCCACTACTTTGAGCTTCTTTTCTCCTTTTAGCTTTTTTAAGTCAAACCTTAAAATATCCTCTTCCAGCACTTCTAATTTTTCGCTTTGAAGCTGGCTTTTCAAGATTTTTACCAGCTCCGGCTCTATCTCCATTGCCATTACTTTTCCTGCCCGCTCCACCAGATATTTGGTGAGATTGCCCGGACCCGAGCCGATTTCCAGCACCCGGTCTTCCTTGCTTAAAT
Organism: uncultured bacterium; assembly: GCA_964553915.1. Classification (GTDB taxonomy): domain Bacteria; phylum RBG-13-61-14; class RBG-13-61-14; order RBG-13-61-14; family DRUE01; genus CAZKMM01. The sequence continues at coordinate 188 of CAZKMM010000147.1, read as the reverse complement.
CCGCCAATTCGGAAATCTTTCTCAAAAGCCCCTCATCAACTAAAAAATGCTGACCAAGACTCCTGCGTGCCTGATAGCCATATTGAAAAAGCACTTTTTTGGTGCGGTTCATTGCCAGTTTTCCAGGGGAAGAACTGCCCGGGCATCCAGCCGATAGTCATCTCTTAATCCCCGCTTGAGCTTTTCCT
>CAZKMM010000146.1:0-4986 GCA_964553915.1 uncultured bacterium | reverse complement strand
CTGGCTTTAAGGTGGGCTGTAAGCTATAAAGCCAAGATTTATTTTGATGGCTGTGGATACATTATGCACGCCTGGAGCATTGCTCAGGGAAAGCTCACCACCCCTTACTGGATGAACGGAATTGACCATTATTACCCTCCGCTTTATCCTTTTTTAATTTATCTTTTCCATTTTCTCTTTCCCAGCTGGGCGGATGCGGCAAAAGGGGTAAGTGTGGTTTTAGGCACCTTTTTAATTCTTCCGGTTTATTTTCTAGCCCGAAGGCTTTTTTCCCGGGAAATCGCCCTGTTATCTTCTGCACTTCTGGTCAGTTTTCCTATTTTAGTTAAAACCGGAGGGAATACTTATTCTGAGCCGGTCTTTCTGTTTTTTCTGGTTCTTTCTATGCTTTATGGCTGGAAGATGATAGATGAAAAAAAATCCCGCTTTGCCTTTCTGGCCGGCTTCTGGCTGGGAGTGGCATATCTTGCCCGCACTCAAGCAGTGGTGGGATTGGCAAGTCTGGTTTTGGCTCTGGGATGGTTCTGGCTGGTGGGTAAAAAACTTTCCTTTCGGGGATTTGCTAAATTTCTGGCTCTTTCTCTGGTCGGATTCTATCTTTTTGCTTTTCCTTATGACTTTTACAGCTACAAAAAGAATGGCATCTGGGGGCTTCGGTTTCGGATGGAATTTTTTAAAAAAGGCTATCAATATAAAGAGCTGGAATGGTATATTCAGGAGCGGATTTTAAATAAGGAGGCGAGCGAGCTTTTGGTTTTTGAGCTTGCCCGCACTCATTCTCCTTTTGCTTTTATCATAAAGCATCCTAAAACTTATTTTAGCTGGGTAAAAAATGATTTTGTGCAAATGCTGGTGCGGGAATTCAAAGAAAACCGCCTCACCCCTCGTTTGATTTCCATCTCTATCTTATTTTTACTTCTGGGAATGGTTTTCTCAAAAGACGCCCGAAGATTTGCTCAAAACACCTATTTACTTTTCTGGTTTATTCCTCTGATTATTGTGGTTCCTCTCACTGTGACTGGCTTTGACCGATATTTTATTGCCTTGACCATCCCGCTGGTGCTCTGGTCCGCTCAGGGTATAGAATTATTACGTTTTCTTTTGCCCAGGCTGAGCTGGAATCTGGAGGAAAGGAGAATATCTTTTCCTGCTTTTATTTCTTATCCGGGAATCTGGATGATTCTGGTAATGCTCCTGTATCCCAAATCAGAATTACAAGAACTTCTCTTATTTAAAGAACATTATCCCAAAGAAGAAGCTCAATGGCTTCGGGAAATGGTGGGGGGAAATAAGGTGATTATGTCCCCGGAGCCTTATGCTCCACTTTATTCTGGAAATTACTGGTATATGCTCCCAATTGATAATGCTTATCGGGTAAGCAGGTATGCCCGGGCTCAAAAAGTAGATTTCGTTTTGATTGATGATGGATTTTTAAGTTGGCTTGAGGCACCGATAGATTTTAAAGACCAGTATTTTTCTCCCCAGCTCGCTAAAGCTGGCTTAAAATTTCTGGGAGAACAAACCTTTGAAATAAAAAAACCTCTTTTAGTTACCTATCGGAAAGAAGCGGTATATCAGGTGGGTCCGGCTTATATTACCCCGCCAGCCTTTCCTCAGCTTCCCAATATTATTTTAATTTCTATTGATACTCTCCGGGCTGACCACCTTTCCTGCTATGGCTATCAGAGGAAAACCTCGCCCAATCTGGACCGCATCGCCTCAGAGGGGGTAAGATTTGAAAAAGTAATCAGCCAGGCACCGAAAACCGCTCCCAGCCATATGACAATGTTTACTTCCTTATATCCTTCTCTTCATGGTGTCCATCGGGATTACGACCAAGATATATTTTTTCAACTCTCTCCCATCTGGCAGACATTAACCGAGATTTTGAAAAAAGCCGGCTACCGCACCGCGGCTTTTACCGGTGGAGGGCAAGTTTCTGCTGGGTTCGGTTTTGAGCGGGGCTTTGAAATATACCAGGAAAATATGTATTGGCTGGAATGGGAAGATTTTCTCCCGGTTTTAGACTGGTTGAACCAGCTAAAAGATAATGAGCCATTCTTTCTCTTTCTCCACACATATGAGGTTCATGACCCTTATTGTCCCCCTGAACCTTATAATAAACTTTATGACCCGGATTATCAGGGATGGATTCTCAGTGATTATCAGGAGCTAAAAAAAAGAACCGGCAAAGACCGAAGAAGTGTGCATAATCTCTTCTGGGGAGGAAGAGAAAAAGGAGTAAAAGGAGACCGACTGAATTTAGAGCTAATTTCAGAGCGGGATACCCAGCATTTTCTTGCTTTATATGATGGAGAAATTCGCTACACTGATGAGATTTTGGGAAGGTTCTTTAAAGAGCTGGAAAAGCGGGGGCTGTTAGGTAATGACCGCACCCTTTTAATTATTACTTCAGACCATGGGGAGGAATTTCGTGAACACGGTGATTTCCTTCATAAACGGCTTTATTGGGAGACAATGGAAGTGCCTTTGATTTTTTACTGCCCCGGGATAATTCCCCCGGGAAAGGTGATTAAAGGTCAGGCTCGGCTGATAGATTTGGCGCCCACTATTCTGGATTTAATAGGAATTCCTATCCCTGAGCAGATGCAGGGGGTAAGCCTGAAGGATATTATTTTATCCGGTTCTTATATCAAGCTCAATGCCTATAGCGAAGACCATTTTATCAAGCATCAATATGGGATTCGGGACAATGGGGTTTTCTTTTATCTGAAAGGAGATGAGCAAATTTTAGAATTATATTTCACCGACCTAGACCCAAAAGAAAAATTTAATCTCCTCGCTTCCAACAAGATCTTAAAAGGAGTAAATATTGAGTTTATTAAATTAATTTCGGAAGTCTATCATAAGAAAAAAGTTAAATATTATCATTTCTACAATGAGATGCACAAAAAAGTTTTTGAAGTAGAAGAAGCTAAAACCACAAAAATAACCCCGGAACAATTAAAACAACTGCGAGCCCTTGGATATATCAAATAAATTGCAAAAGAACCTTTCATCAAAATTAATAATTTTTATCTGGTTTTTATTTTATCTGACATTATATTTTTATTTTCTTTCTAATTATCTTCCCCGGATTACCTCTCAGTGGTTTCATTGTGATGAACCGGTCTGGGTCTGGGTGAGTCAGAGATATTTCCGGCTTTGCTTTTTAGAAAGAGATTTTTTTCATTCTGATTGGAGCGAATCATTTAAAACCTTTGGCAGACATAATCCTAAAATAGCTCAATATATTATGGGATTTTCTTTATATTTATCTGGAGAGCTTGACCAAAAATTCTCTGGTAATGAATATGATTTTTCTCAAACTCAGGAATGGAATAATAAAATGGGACATACGCCAGCCTGGCGCACTTTATTTTTTGCCCGTCTTCCTATTCCTTTTTTCGGAGCCGGGCTCTGCGTATTATTATTTTATTTTCTCAAAAAAGTATTACACTGGTTTCCTGCTTTTTTAGCCAGTTTATGGCTGGGAAATCATCCCCTGATGATAAAATTTTCTTCTTTAGCACTGCAGGATATTCCGGCTTTTTTCTTTGCTCTTTTATTTTTAGTCAGCTTAATATCTATTGACTGGAGAAGGCTGGATGAATTATCTAAAGGGAAAAGAATTTCTCGGCTGATAATTACCGGGCTTCTTTTGGGATTGGCAATTGGCACCAAAATGAATAATCTGATTCTGCTTTTAATCCTTGTAATATATCTTTTCTGGATAATGTTTAGCTCCTTTTCTCCGAATCAAAATAAATTTGAATTTAATAAGGCGAGATTTAATAACTGGCTTTTTAAAAATGCTATTATCATTTTAACTGGTTTTATTATTTTTGAAGTGTCCAATCCCTATCTTTATTCCCATACCTCTTTAGCTCTGTTTCAATTGAATAATATCGTGAAAAGTTACCGAGCCAGCTCTCCCGAACAAGCTCTCTGGAATTTTTGGGAAAAAATTCGTTTTTTTAATCAATGGGTTTGCTATAACCAACAGATAATACTTAAATGGGCTGGTTATTTTCTTGCTGGTTTAGGATTATTTTTTCTTCTTCGGAAAATCTGGCGAAAAAGAGAATTAGATAAAAATATCCTTTTTTTCTTAATTGTTTGTATGTTTGTTCTCCTTAATTTGTGGTGGATTTCTCTGGCTTGGATAAGATTATTTCTTCCGCTTTTAATTCCCCTGGCTATTTTAATCGGCTATGGTTTAGAAGGGATATTAAGTTTAGTCAAGAAATCTGTAAAAAAATTGATTTTTTCTTCTGCTCGGTTTAAAATGAATAGCAAATGAGTTCAAAGGGTTTAATTTTTGCTCTGGATGCGGAGAGTCTGAATCAGGCATTGGACTGGGTGGAGCGGCTCTGGAAATATGTGGATGGATTTAAGATTGGCTCGCAGTTTTTCACCCGGGTGGGGCTGGCCGCGATTAAGCTGATTCAAGAGGCACAGTCCAAGGTTTTTCTGGATTTAAAATTTCATGATATTCCCTTTACTGTGGAAGAGGCGAGTTATGAAGCAGGGAGAATGGGGGTCTGGATGTTCAATGTTCACTGCTCGGGCGGAAGGGAAATGCTGAGGCGAGCACTTGCTGGAGCGGAGCGAGGAGCTAAAGAAGTAGGACTTCCCCGCCCGAAAATTCTCGGGGTCACGGTTCTTACCAGCCTGGATAATCAAGACCTTAAGGAGCTGGGCTTTAAAGGAAATGTGGAAGAGATTACCATCTGCCTTGCTCGGATGGCTTTGGAAGAGGGGCTGGATGGAGTGGTTGCCAGTCCCCGGGAAGTGGCTCTGCTCCGAAAAGAGCTGGGAAAAGATTTTCTTATTGTTACTCCGGGAATCCGGCTCAAGCCAGCAGAGAATGAAGACCAGAAGCGGATTATGACCCCTGCAGAAGCAATCCGGGCTGGAGCGGACTATCTGATTATTGGCAGACCGATTCGTCAGGCAAAAGACCCAGTGAAAATCACCCAGCAA
>CAZKMM010000145.1:0-5265 GCA_964553915.1 uncultured bacterium | reverse complement strand
ACCCATTTCCTTTATATCAATCTCCAGTTTTCCTACTGCTTGCACCGCATCAGTATGAAAAAGAATATTATGTTCTCTGGCAATCTGAGCTATTTCATTGATGGGCTGAATGGTGCCGATCTCATTATTGGCAGTCATAATCGTGATAAGCACAGTCTGGCGAGTGATGGATTTTCTTACCAGCTCCGGGTCAACCAGTCCGTATTTATCTACTGGAAGCCAGGTGACCTTAAACCCCTGTCTTTCCAGGGTCTTAATCGGATTCATTACCGAGGGATGTTCTATCTGGCTGGTGATAATATGTCTGCCCGGAGGAGCTGAATTTGGCTTGCAATAAACATCCTGGCAGGTCACCCCCTTGATCACCAGATTATTGGATTCTGAGCCACAGCTGGTAAAAATTATCTCCTCTGGCTCCGCATTGATTAAACTGGCAAGCTTCTGCCGAGCCTCTTCAACTGCTTTTCTTGCTTCCTGACCAAAAAAATGGGAGCTGGAAGCGTTCCCGAACAGGTCTAAATTCTCTATAATCGCTTGTTTCACTTCAGGATGAAGCGGGGTGGTGGCGTTATTATCCAAATATACCCTTCGCATTTATTTATCCTCCTTCTTCTCAACCCGATACAGCTTGAGAATATCCTCAATTAAAGGCTTACACCTCACTCCTCCGCATTCTCCGGTGGTGGCTCCAGTAGCCTCCGCAATCATATCCACGGTATAAGCACCATAAGCTATTGCCTCTTCAATCTGCTCCCGGGTGACCTTCTGACATTTGCAAACATATTCAACTTCTTCTGCTTCTTCTGGTTCCTTACCCAAATACCGGTCTATTGCCCGATGAATCGCATCCGCAGCTAGAACCGAACAATGAATTTTATGTTCAGGAAGACCGCCCAGTGCCTCAACTATATCTTTATTGGTGATTTTTCTGGCTTCTTCAATATGCTTGCCAATAATCATCTCGGTAGCAATGCTACTTGAGGCAATCGCACTGGCACAGCCAAAAGTTTTAAATTTGGCGTCCCGGATTATCCCGTTTTCATCAATCTTCAACCATATTTTCATCACATCCCCACAAACCGGGCTTCCTACTTCTCCTACCGCATCCGCATCTGGAATCTCTCCCATATTCCTGGGATTCTGAAAATACTCAATAACTTTCTCATTATACATCATTTTCTACCTCTCCTATAGCAATACTTCCTTTTGTTAGGTTAAACATTTTGGGAGTAAAGTCAATCTTGCTCCAGAAAAGCGAGTAATCTTTTTGCCCAGAGCCTTTGAATTCTGCTGGGATGGTAAATCTTAAAGGTCTTCCCGCTCTCCAGCTCATAACCAAGAATATAATTCCTACCTGAATCCACCCGGGAATATGCTCCGAGTGTCACCGCCATTTCTCCTGGCTCCCAGCTGACCCGATGGATTCCTTCTTCCCCAGCTTTGATCAAAGCGGTTTTGCCCGGAGTAAGTTCAATTTTTTCTTTGAGCTGAATTTTTACCTTGTCGCCGGTTTTTTCCACCACCTGATAGTTCTCCACCCAGACCCTTCCCAGCCAGCATCCCAGCACCCCGAAACCGTTATGGTCGTGTATTATATTATCTGCACCTTCAGCCCAGATTTGCATTCTCAGGCTGAATCCCAGGTTCGGGTCTCGCCAGAGAATTACCTCATTGTTAAAGACATTTCCTGCCTGTTCTCGGACAAAATGGATATCGTGAGCGAGTCGTTCCAAGATTCTTTTTAAAAGCTCCTTATCTGAAAGAATCTCCTCCAGAGCAGAGCGAACTAAAGAGAGCTGTAAAGAAGGTTTTTCCTCCACCACAAAAGCATTTCTCAGCCTGGCAATATGTTCCACCAGACCGATACTTTCTTCAAATAAGCTCATCTTTTTTCCTTTTTATAAAGAGCGAGAATTCCCCTCTCCTGAATGAAAATTTGAACCAGTTCATACCCCTCCTTCCCTCGGGAATGAAACAACTCTATCAACTGAGCAAATTCTGGATAATGTTCCTCCACCCGACATTTGCCATCCAGCATACAGATAAAAACCTGCCGTGGTTCGTCAGCAATTTTTTCTTTAAACATTTCCAGCGGATAAAATTCAAAGCTGTATTCCCATGCCATTTTTCCGCCTCCTTATTTCAGATATTGCTCCGGGTTTATTCCTACCTCTTGAGCAATGTTTTTCAGGCTCATCTCCACCAAAGGGTGAAGTTTAATGCCGTTTTTTCTCCGCTCCTGTTCAGCTTCAAATTCCGGCTCGCCGTGAATGTAAATCCGGTTATGACCGGGAGCTTTGGGAGAATCTTTAATTGCCTGCAGAGCTTGGTCCATTGTCTTTTTGAACTCCTCCAGCGGGCGAAAGCCTTCCACCTGAAAAGCCATAAAAAATTGTCCGACATTGCTCGGCTCCGGTCTCATACTGGTAAGCCCTTCCTGCCTGGCACCATAATTGGCATCGCTGAGCACTGCGGAAAGAATATCCACCATCAGCGCCAATCCATATCCTTTATGTCCGCCCAGTTCCCTGGTTCCGCCGAGCGGAGCCAGGGTTCCGCCCTTGAGCATCATTAAAGGGTCATCAGTAAACTTTCCTTCCTGGTTCAAAAGCCAGCCCAGGGGGACTTTTTCCTGCCTGCGGAGCGCCTCTTCAATTTTTCCGGTAGGCACCACGCTGGTTGCCATATCCAGAACAAAGGGTTTTAATTTCCCGGCAGGAGCGGAAAGACTGAGAGGGTTGGTTCCCAGCATCGGCGCTATACCAAAGGTTGGAGAAACACTGGAAACCGCATTGCACATTGCCAAGCCAATCATTCCTTCCTGCAAAGCCATCATTGAATAGTAGCCAGCAATTCCGAAGTGATTGGAGCGACGAACCGAAACCAGTCCAGCCCCAACCTTCCTGGCTTTTTCTATGGCAAGCTCCATTGATTTTTTTGCCACCACCGGTCCCATCCCATTATCCCCATCTACCAGGGCAGTGGCTGGAAGTTCGTGAACAACCTTAATCGCAGGACTGGGATTGATGCTTTTGTTTTTTAACTTGTTGATATAAAGGGGGAGCCGGGCAACTCCGTGGGAATCTATTCCCCGCAAATCCGCAGAAAGCAAAACCTCCGCACATACCCTAGCATCTGGCTCAGGAATTTGATACGCCTTAAAAATCTCACAAACCAGTGCCTGTAATTTCTCCGCTGAATAAAATTTTTCCTCACTCACCCTCTTCCCTCCATTTCTCCACCAGCTTGGGATTTAAATCTTTTAATGCCGGCAGGACTCCCAGACCATCCGCATAAATTACCGCATTATTTACCGCTCTTGCCAGAGCTTCGGCAGATAAAATCCCCAGACGATTTATCTCAGCTTCAACCTCTCCGACACTCACCGCAAAAATAATATCTCCATCAAAAGTGGAATGAACCGGAGACAAGGTTCGGGAAAAACCAGCTTCTGCCATTTTTGCCAGTTGATGAGCCTTAACCTTATCCAGCCGGGCATTGGTGAGAATTACTCCCAGATTGGTATTTTCTCCGATTGAAACCTCTAAAGGCTTTTTCATTCCTGCTAAAGTGCGGGTCAGGTCTATAAACTCATTGGTCTCAGGATTCCGACATCCCGCTAAGATGCCTCCGGTTTTATAGTTGAGCACATCTCCAAAATTGTTCACCACTGCGATAGCCAGAATTACCAGTCCGTCTTCAAATGCGAGCTGGGAGGCTCCCAGCCCGCTTTTTACCGCTCCTTTTTGCCCCAAGAGTTTTCCCACTGTGGCACCAGTGCCGGCTCCTATGCTTCCCTGCTCAATCCAATCAGAGCGAGCCTGCAGGCAGGCTTGATAGCCCATCTCTGCGTCTGGTCGCACCTTGCTGGATTTAAAGCTCAGGTCAAAGATAATTGCGCAGGGAACAATCGGAACCACTGCCACCCGGGCAAAATATCCTATCCCCTGCTCTTCCAGATACCTCATCACTCCATCTGCGCTAGCAAGTCCATAGGCGCTTCCTCCGGCCAGACAAATCGCATTAATTCCCGGCGTGATATGATAAGGAGTTAAAACCTCCAGCTCCCGGGAACCAGAAGCAAATCCGCAGATGTTCACTCCTGCGGGTGCTGGCTTCTCAAAAATAATCACAGTGCATCCGGTTCCGTTCTCAAAATCAGATACCTGACCAATCTTAATCCCGGATAGTTTTAATTCCATCAAAAACTAATCCTAACATCTAAATCTTTCATCTTCAAGAAAAGTTGTTTTTTTATTGACTAAATTTCTGGTTTAAGCTAGCTTAAAAATAAGATGAACAGGAAATATCATATTATTACTTTTGGCTGTCAGATGAATGTCTTGGACAGCGAGCGGATGGAAGGAATCCTCCTTGAGCAAGGGTATGCTACCAGCCCCTCTCCAGAAGAAGCGGATTTAATCATTATTAACACCTGCACGGTTCGTCAGAAGCCGGAGCGAAAGGCTCTGAGTCTTCTGGGAAGGCTTTGCCAGAGCAAAGCCAGTTCTTTCAAGCCAATTTTGGGAATCTGCGGATGTGTGGCTCAGCAATATGGTAGAGAGCTTTTGAAGAGATTTTCCGGGCTGAATTTTGTTCTTGGCACCAATCAGGTTTATCGGCTGGGTGAGGTATTAGAGCGAGTTGAAAGCGGAGAGAAAGTAGCCTTAACAGACTGGGCAGAGGAAAGAGACTGTCTTTTTCAGGCAAGCAAACTTCGTCCGGTGCGGGGAGTAAGTGCTTTTGTCACGATAATGGAAGGCTGTGATAATTTCTGTGCCTATTGTATTGTGCCTTATGTTCGGGGAAGAGAGCGGAGCAGGAAGCCAGAAGATATTATTTCCGAAATAAACTGGCTGGCAGAAAAGGGAGTAAAAGAAGTAATCCTTTTGGGGCAGAATGTGAATTCTTATGGAAAGAAAGATAATTTAGGGCTGGATTTTCCCGAGCTTTTAAAAATGGTTGCCGGGGTGAATGGAATTCGCAGAATCAGGTTTGTCACCAGTCATCCCAAAGACCTTTCCGACCGGCTGATTGAGGTAATGGCAAGCGAGGAGAAAATCTGCGAGCAGATTCATCTTCCGCTTCAGGCAGGTTCCAATCGGGTTTTAGAGCTGATGGGAAGGGGCTATACCCGGGAGCAATATCTGGAACTGGTGAAAAAGCTCCGCAGGGCAATGCCAGAGGTGGGCATCAGCACGGATTTAATTGTCGGCTTTCCCGGCGAGGGAGAGGAGGATTTTAAACAAACTCTGGAACTGGTAA
>CAZKMM010000144.1:0-5296 GCA_964553915.1 uncultured bacterium | reverse complement strand
CAGGGCAGAGCTTACCTGCCAGAGCACCGGCAGGAGGAAAAAGCTGGCAGGGATTAAAAACAGGCTGATGAGCAGAAAAGCTGGAGCATAATTCATCTCCCATCTTCCTGCCAAAAAGCTACAGAGCGGAGCGGACAAAATCCGGGCAATCAGCCAGCCAATATAATTCAAAGCCAGAACTGTTCCCCGATGCTCCGGAAGATTGATGTCGCAGAAAATCGTCAGGGTCAGCGGGTTGGGTCCCACCATAAAAAATCCTCCCAGAAGCATCAAAGCAGAAAAAATCAAAAGCGAGAGCCGATGGCTGAGATCAAAGGGAACCAGAAAAGCGAGAACCAGAAAAGGCACCGCACAAACCAGAGCCAAAAGCATTGCCCAGACCCTTCCTCGCTCATTCCTTGCATACCAGCGGTCTCCCAGCCTGCCGAAGACCACCTGCCCGAACACCTGGCTGGAAAAAACTGCCAGAAGATACAAGGTTGCCCAGAACTCATTAAAGTTATGATTTCGCACCAGAAAGGGAATGAAAAATATCCCCAAAGCAGCCGCGGGCATTGAGAAAATTATCACAAAAAGAAAAAGAAAGATATTAATGGGATGGGAAAAGATGGTGCTCAGGGCAGAAAGCTCTATCTTATAGCCATACTCCAGCTTGCCCTGAGAGATAAGCTCATAAAGAATTTTCTCTCCCTGGGCTCTTTTTGGCTCGGGCATACCCCTTCCCAAAAGCAGAAAGAAAAATGCCAGTCCAGACCCGACCAGATAGGGAACAAATATCCCATAGCGAACCAGGGCTCCGCTGAGCAAAAACCCGAGCCCATATCCCACCAAGCCGGAAATCCCCAGCCAGCCAAAAATCCCTCCCCGTTCCTCTTCCTGAATTAAGTCCACCACCATATTCATACTCACCGGCACCACCCCGGCTAATGCCACCGCACTCATCACCCGGAAAAAAGCCGGGAAGAAAAAAGCCAGCTCAAACAAAAATCCCAGCCCCACTGCCAGAATGAATAATCCTCCCAAAAAGAGGTTCAGCTCCAGAATTACCTTGCGGGAATACTGGTCCGAGAAGTATCCCCAGACAAAGGAGAAAATCCCGCTGAACAGAGTAAAGGGAACAATCAAAAACAGGGAAAAGTGGAATTCAGAAATCTGATAGAGCTCGGTAATCCGAACAATCAGGGGAACATCCAAGCCCAAATCCGCAGTAACTAAAAGATTAAGAACAATTAAATATACCAGCTGAGCCAGGTTTTTTCTTTGCTTTAGGGCTGGAGATTTTTCCCTCACCGGCTTAAAGCTAGCTAAAATACCTCACGCCGTTTTTTAAAATTTTCAGCCCCTCTCCCTCCTCTATGATGGGCAGATTTTTCCTTTTTGCCTCTTCTTTAAAATAAGTCCAGCGAGGATGATTGTAAAAGGATAAGAACCGCTCTGGATGAGGCATCATTCCCAAAACCCTTCCGCTCGGGTCGCAGATTCCTGCGATGTCATTGAGCGAGCCGTTGGGATTAAGCGGATATTCTCCCCGGGCTGGTTCCAGGTCCGGACGAGCATAGCGGAAAGCCACCTGGTCATTTTTTTCTATGGTATCAAGCACCTGGGGAGTGGTGAAGAACTTTCCCTCGCCGTGAGCCACCGGCAGATAGATTCCTTCAATCCCTTCCAGCCAGATGGATTTTTTGCTCACCCGCTTCAGCCATACCCAGCGGTCTTCAAACCTTCCGGAATCATTATAAGTAACCGTGATTCTCTGCTCGGGCCTGGTGGCGGGCTGGTCCGAGAGCAAGCCGTATTTTGCCAGCACCTGAAAGCCGTTGCAGATGCCAATTACCAGCCCTCCCCGGTCAATAAACTCCCGAATCTCCTCCCCGAGCCAGAGCCGGCTTTTTAAACTCAGCACCTTTCCGCTGGCAATGTCATCGCCAAAGCTGAATCCACCGGGAAAAGCCAGAATCTGATAGTCCCGCAGGGCTCTCTCTCCAGAAATCAGGCTGTTGATATGCACCCGTTCTGCTTTTCCGCCGGCAAGATTAAACCCATACTCGGTCTCAAAATCGCAGTTAATCCCATAACCGGTAAGAACCAATACCCTTGGTTTTGCCATTCTACCAGCCCAAAGTCTTTTTATAACTTTCCTTCAGCTCCAAAACCTTCACCCGGGAAATCTCCTCACCCTGAAATTTAAAAACCAGCTCCGGCTCCTTTATCACCACCCCGATTTGAGCATAAACCTCCCCGGCAAAAATCTCCTCAAACCGCTTTATCCTCTCCGGAGGAACCGCGACAATAAACCGGCTCTGGGTTTCAGAAAATAATCTCTCGGAAATGGTGAGATTGCCGGAGCAGGGAATTAAGCTTAAATCTATCTCTGCTCCCAGCTCTCCTGCCATTGTCATCTTGCAGAGCCCGAATCCGAGCCCACCAACCCCAACCGAATGAACCGCGGAAAAAAGCTCCTCTTGTAAAGCCTGATGAACCCTCTGATACCGAGCCCGTGCCTGCTCTATATCCACCCGGGGAACTCGCCTGCCAATATAACGCTCTCCTCTCTCCTTCTCGCCCAGATATGCCAGATACTCGCTTCCTCCCAGCTCAGATTTTGTAATTCCAATTACAAAAATTAAATCGCCGGGAAATTTGAAATCCAGGCTCTGGCATCTTCTCAAATCCGGGACAATTCCCAGGCTGGAGATTAAAAGCGTGGGCGGAACCGAAATTTTCACCGGCTCCCCCTTTTCATCATAGCCTTTAAAATCATTAAACATACTGTCCTTTCCACTGATAAAGGGAGTGCGGAATTTTCGGGCGGTCTCATAGCAAGCCATCACCGCTCTTTTCAGCTGACCGAGCCGGAAAGGCTCATCAGAGGAGCACCAGCAGAAATTATCCAGAAGCGCGATCCGCTCCGGGTCTGCTCCCACTGCCACCACATTTCGCACCGCGGTATCTATCCCGGATTCTGCCATTGCCCAGGTATCTATATCCCCATACCAGGGAAGGATTCCGCTGGAAAGTGCCACTGCCTGAAAACTGGAAAGAACCGGTCGCATCACCACCGCATCGCTCTGGACATCCTCTTTCACCCCCACCAGGGGCTTGATGATGGAACCTCCCTGAACCTCATGGTCATACTGCCGAACCACATATTCCTTGGAGCAGAGATTTAATCTTCCCACCATCTCTACAAGCTGATTTTTCAGCTCCTGGTCTTTTAGGTCTTTAAGCTCCGGCTCGGGATAGTTCGGCTCTTTCCATTCTGAGCGGAGAATCAGCTGGGGCACTCCTTCGTGGAGGAATTTTAAATCAACATCCATTACCACTTTTCCCCGCATTTTAACCTGACACCTGCCAGAGTCGGTATATCTGCCAATCACGGTTGCTTCTACATTGTGCTTTTTCATAATTTTCATAAACTCATCAATTTTTCCCGGCGGAACCGCATAGGTCATTCGCTCCTGGCTCTCGCTCACCCAGATTTCCCAGGGAGCCAGCCCGGAATATTTGGTGGGAACCTTCTCCAGCTCCACCTCACAGCCCCCGCTCTCCCTTGCCATCTCTCCCACAGAACAGCTCAAGCCTCCGGCACCATTATCGGTCACGCTGTTGTAAAGATTTTTTTCCCTGAGCTCCAGCTGGGCATCGTGGAGCTTTTTCTGGGTGATGGGGTCGCCAATCTGCACAGCTCCGGCAGGAGAGCCCTCGTGAAGGCTCTCGGAGCTAAAAGTAGCACCGTGAATCCCGTCCTTACCCACTCTTCCGCCTGCCATTACAATCAGGTCGCCGGGCTGGGCTTTTTTGTATTCGCCGGGAATTCCGTTTATCTCTCCGGGAATTACTCCCACCGTGCCCACATAAACCAGGGGCTTGCCCATATATCTGGGGTCAAAAATCACAAATCCCCAGGGAGTGGGAATACCGCTTTTGTTCCCGCCGTGCTCCACTCCGAGCCGAACTCCTTCAAAAATCACCCGGGGATGGAGAATTGGGTTTTTCCGCTCCCGGTCCCGAAAGGGAAGGGGACCTTTAAAATACGGGTCGCCAAAGCAAAAGCCATAGATATTGATGCAGAGCTTGGCTCCCTGACCGGTGCCGAGCGGGTCCCGGTTCACTCCGACAATCCCGGTAATGGCTCCGCCGTAAGGGTCAAGCGCGCTGGGAGAGTTATGGGTCTCCACCTTATAGCAGAGAAGATTCTCATCATCAAATTTTATCACGCCGGAATTGTCCACAAACACGCTCACGCACCAGTCATTTTCTCCCAGCTCTGCCCGGATTTCCTCAGTTGCCCGACGAATAAAACTCTTAAAAATAGAATCCACCTCATCCAGCCGGGCAGAAAAAATCTTGTGCTTGCAGTGCTCGCTCCAGGTCTGGGCAATGCTCTCCAGCTCCACATCCGTGGGCTTTCTTGCTTCCTTTTTGAAATAATCCCGGATGACTTTCAGCTCGTTTAAATTGAGAGCCAGCGGTCCCCGGCGAATTTCAGTTCCGTCTTTTTCCACCCGCTCTAAAATTCCGAACTTCCCCAGCTTTTCCAGCTCAGCCTCGGGCAGGTCCAGGTCCACTTCCAGCACCCGGTCTGAGGGCGGGAGCTTGACCTTGGGGACAATCACTTCCATTCCATCAGAATCCTTAAACTCAGGATAAGATTTAATCTGAACCCGCTGAATCAGGGGATTATAAAGCCTCTTGGCAATGGTCTCTACCTGCTCCCGGCTCAGTTTTCCCTTCAAAAGATACTGCCTGCTGGTGTAAACCCCCTCATCAGAAGAAAACTTTACTCCCAGAAGCTCCTCTATTGCTTCCCGGCTGGTTTTACCCACATTGTCCGTGACCCCGGGAAGGAAGCCAACCTCAATTACCCAGTCAAAATCTTCTGCGAGCGGTCGGGCAACCGCGGATTGTTGGGTGAGCGGGTCAGTGAAAATTTCCCGGCGAATCCGCTCCAGCTGGTCAGAAGAAAGCTCTTTATCTATGGTATAAACCTCTATGGTTTTGACTTCTTCCAGCTCTATTCCCAGCTCGGAGCGAATTCTAGCCTGGGTGCTTTTTCCCAGGGCATCAGTGATTCCCGGCTTGAACTTTACTTCAATCCGAACCGCCATCTTAAAAATCCTAGCAGGTCAGAAATCTAATCGCAAATGCCCGGGGAGGTTTTTAAATGACAGGTATGATTGACCAGCCAGACCTTCCAAATCCCCTTCATTATATTATCTCCTTCAGCCCGGCTCAAGGGATTTTTATCTTAATCCTGAAATTCCTTCTTTGCAATGGTCTCTGGAAAGAGGAAAAA
>CAZKMM010000143.1:0-5470 GCA_964553915.1 uncultured bacterium | reverse complement strand
GTTTGCGATTCGTGAAGGTGGTCGGACCGTAGGCGCTGGAGTCGTGACAGAAATTCTGGAGTAAGGGGAGAAAGATGCCGACAGAACGGATCCGGATTAAATTAAAAGCTTATGACCATCAGCTTCTGGATCAATCAGTGCGGGAGATTATAGAAACCGCCAAACGCACTGGAGCAAAAGTTTCAGGACCAATTCCTCTCCCCACGGAAATTACCCGTTTTTGTGTTCTTCGCAGTCCTCATGTGGATAAGAAAAGCCGGGAGCACTTTGAAATCCGGACCCACAAGAGATTGATTGATATTATTGAGCCAACCCAGGCAACGGTGGACGCTTTGAGCAAATTAGACTTAAGTGCCGGGATAGATATAGAGATTAAGCTCTAGGAGCAAAGAGATGAGCGAAGCGGAAGCACAAGCCGGGGATAAAATTCAGGTGGAGGTATATAACCAGATGAGAGAGAAGGTGGGGGAGCTTGAGCTCACCCCCCGGGTTTTCGGAGCAGAGGTCAAGCCCCATATCCTTCATCAGGTAGTGGTCTGGCAGGAAGCCTGCCATCGCCAGGGAACTGCCAGCACCAAGACCCGGGCAGAAGTAAGAGGCGGTGGAGCCAAACCCTGGCGCCAGAAAGGTCTGGGCAGAGCCCGGCACGGTTCAATCCGTTCTCCTTTATGGGTAGGCGGAGGCGTGGTTTTTGGTCCCAAGCCCAGAGATTATTCTTTCACTCTTCCTAAAAAGGTAAGAAAAGCCGGGCTTCGCTCTGCTTTGAGCTTGAAACTCAAGGAAAATCGGTTATTTATCATAGACAAAATAGAGCTGGAAGAAATCAAGACCAGAAAGTTTAAAGAAATCTGCGAGCGGTTTGAGGTGGATAAGGTGCTTTTTGTCATCGGAGAGAAGAATGAGAAGGTGGAAAAAAGTGCCCGGAACCTTCCTGGGGTAAAGGTGCTCCGGGCAGAGGGAATAAATGTTCGCGATTTGCTTCGGTTTGACTGGTTAATTATGGATTTGGAAGCGGTTAAGCGGGTTTCGGAGGCTCTGGGATGAAGGATATATATCAAATAATTAAACGACCGATTATTACGGAAAAAAGCAATCAGCTTAATGAGCAGGTAAATCAGGTGGTATTTGAGGTTGACTGGAAAGCAACCAAACCGGAAATTAAAGAAGCGATAGAAAAGATTTTTAATGTGAAGGTAGAAAAGGTTCGCACTATGCGGATTCCGGGCAAGCGTCGGCGCTGGGGGAGAAAGATGGTTCAGCGTCAGAGCGCCTGGAAAAAAGCAATTGTGACTTTAAAAGAAGGCTACAAGATAGATTTTTATGAGGAGATTTAAAAATGCCACTTAAAAATTATAAGCCCACAACTTCGGGACGGCGGTTTATGACCACTCTGGATTTCAGCGAACTGACCAGGAAACCGCCGGAGAAGGGATTACTTCGCCCGCTGGTGCGGAAAGCAGGAAGGAATAATTATGGGCATATTACAGTCTGGTGTCGGGGCGGTGGGCATAAAAGAAGGTACCGGATTATTGATTTCAAACGGGATAAAAGAGGTATTCCAGCTAAAGTGGCGGCTTTGGAATATGACCCGAACCGGAGCGCCTTTATCGCTTTACTTCATTATGTAGATGGAGAAAAGAGATATATCATTGCTCCGCATGGAATTAAAGTTGGGGATACTGTGCTCGCGGATGAAAATGCAGAGGTTAAAGTCGGCAATCATCTTCCTTTGAAAAACATCCCGCTTGGCACTTTAATTCATAATCTGGAGCTGAAAATCGGGAAAGGCGGACAGTTAATTCGCTCTGCGGGAAGTTATGGTCAGATTCTGGCAAAAGAAGGAAAATATGCCCTGGTCCGGCTCCCCAGTGGAGAGGAGAGGCTGGTTCATTTAGAATGCTGGGCAACTATTGGTCAGGTGAGCAATCCGGACCATATCAATATCACCTTGGGCAAAGCCGGAAGAAGCAGGTGGCTGGGGAGAAGACCAGCGGTAAGAGGAGTGGCAATGAACCCGGTTGACCACCCCCACGGCGGAGGTGAGGGGAAAAGCGGTCCGGGAAGGCATCCGGTTACTCCCTGGGGATTTCCCACTCTGGGGGCAAAAACCAGAAGAAATCCCAGAACTGATAAATTTATTGTAAAGAGGAGAAAGTAGGAGGGGAAAGTTGCCTCGTTCAGTAAAAAAAGGACCATTTGTTGATGACCATTTGCTCCGCAAGGTGCTGAAAGCAAAGGAGACCGGGGACCGAAAGCCGATTCGCACCTGGTCCCGGCGTTCCACCATTATTCCGGAGATGGTGGGATTAACCTTCCATGTTCATAATGGCAAGAAGTTTATTCCGTTGTTTGTGACTGAGAATATGGTCGGGCATAAATTGGGGGAATTTGCTCCGACCAGGACTTTTTACGGTCATGCTGCGGACCGGAAGGCAAAACTAAAAGGAAAGAAGAAGTAAGGGAAAAATGTCTGAGGCGGTTGCACGGGTTAGGTATATCAGGATTTCACCTCGCAAGGCGAGGCTGGTGGCAGATGCGATTCGGGGGAAAAGTGTGGAAGAAGCAAGGACGATTTTAAAGCTGAGCCCGAAGAAGGCATCAAAGATTATGCTTAAACTTTTGCAGTCTGCTCTGGCAAATGCGGAGCAGAAAGGAGATCTGGATATTTCTAATTTATATGTAAAGCAAATAGTAGTTGATGGGGGTCCGATGCTGATTCGGTTTCGGGCACGGGCAATGGGTCGTGCCACCAGAATTCGTCGTCGGACTTCTCATATTACGATTGTGCTTGCAGAAAAATAAAAAGGAGGAGAGGTTTTGGGGCAAAAGACACATCCGGTTGGTTTTCGGCTTGGTTATATTAAGAGCTGGGATTCACGCTGGTATGCGGAGAAGGATTATGCCAAGCTTCTGCACGAGGATTTAAAGATTCGGGATTACATCAAGAAGAAACTTTATCATGCGGGAATCAGCCGGGTGGAGATAGAGCGGAGCACAAACAAATGTAGGGTGAACATATATTCAGCTCGCCCGGCAATGATTATTGGTCGTCGGGGTCAGGAGGTAGAGGTTTTAAAGAATGAGCTCAAGCAATTTACTGATGCGGAGATATTTGTCAACATTCTGGAAGTTCGTCCCGCAGAGACTGATGCCCAGCTGGTAAGTGAGAATATCGCTCTTCAGATTGAGAGGAGAGTTAGCTATAGAAGGGCGATGAAGAAAGCGATTAATTTAGCCTTAAAGTTTGGGGCGGAGGGAATTAAGGTAAGATGCGCCGGGAGATTAGGGGGAGCGGAGATAGCCCGGGCGGAATGGTATCGGGAGGGGAGAGTTCCTCTCCAGACCCTCCGGGCAGATATTGATTATGGATTTGCTCAGGCAAAGACCACCTATGGGGTGATTGGAGTTAAGGTCTGGATATTTAAAGGCGAGATTTTAAAGGGTAAAGAAGGAAAGGAAAGCCTGAAGTTGTAAAGGAGGAGATATGCTTCAGCCTCGGCGGACCAAATATCGGAAAAGGCAGAAGGGCAGGCTAAAAGGGAAAGCCTCTCGGGGCAATACCCTAGCTTTTGGGGAGTATGGTCTTCAGGCTTTGGGTCGGGGCTGGATTTCTGCCCGGCAGATAGAATCGGCAAGAATTGCCATCATCCGTCATGTGAAACGGACTGGAAAGCTCTGGATTCGGATTTTTCCGGACAAGCCCCTGACCAAAAAACCGCTGGAGACCAGGATGGGTAAAGGGAAGGGCAATCCCGAGGAATGGGTAGCAGTGGTTAAGCCGGGTCGGATTTTATATGAGCTGGAAGGGGTGAGCGAGGCGCAGGCTCGGGAGGCATTTCGGCTTGCTTCTCATAAATTGCCGATTCCGACCAGATTTGTCGCGAGGGAGCATCATTATGCGGACTAGTGAAATCCGGTTAATGAGTGATGAGGAGCTCCGGGCAAAAGAAGAGGAGCTGAGGAAAACTTTGTTTAATCTTCGGATTCAGAAAGCGACCGGGCAGTTGACCAATACCGCTTTGATTAAACAGACCAAGCAGGACCTTGCCCGGGTTTTAACCGTAATTCGGGAGAGGGAGTTGAAAGGGAAGAAATAATGGCAGAGAGAAAAAGGGGCAGAAGAAAGATTTTCCAGGGGGTGGTGGTGAGCGACCGGATGGACAAGACCGTGGTGGTAATGGTGGAACAGCTGGTTTTACATCCACTTTATAAAAAATATATTCGCCGGAAAAAGAAATTTATGGCTCATGATGAGGAGAATCAATGCAGAGCTGGAGACCGGGTGGAGATTATAGAAACCCGACCTTTAAGTAAGTATAAGCGCTGGCGGGTAAGAAAGATTCTGGAGCGGGCAAAGAAATTAGGGGAAGAGGAAGTGAGCAATGATACAGAATGAAACAGTTTTAAATGTAGCAGATAATTCTGGTGCCCGAAAGGTGCTCTGCATTCGGGTGCTGGGAGGAAGTAGGCGGAGGTATGCTTCTGTGGGAGATGTAATTGTGGTCACGGTTAAGGATGCTCTTCCTGATTCCAAGGTGAAAAAAGGGGATGTGCTCCGGGCAGTGGTGGTTCGGACCAAGAAGGAGATTCCCAGACCTGACGGAACTTATATCCGGTTTGATGATAATTCTGCGGTGTTAATTAACAATCAGATGGAGCCTTTGGGCACCCGGGTTTTTGGACCGGTTGCCCGGGAGCTTCGGGCAAAGAAGTTTATGAAGATAATTTCTCTGGCGCCGGAGGTATTATGAGCGAATCAAGAGCAAGCTGGTCGCATATTAAAAAAGGGGATACGGTGCTGGTAATTGCTGGGGATGAGAAGGGCAAGACCGGAAAGGTTTTGCGGGTGGACCGGAAAAAGTCCCGAGCAGTGGTGGAGCGGGTAAATTTTATCAAACGGCATGTTCGTCCTGGTCATCCGATGGCACCGCAGGGAGGGATTATAGAGCGGGAGGCTCCGATTCATATCAGTAATTTGATGCTGGTTTGCCCGAAATGCAACAAGCCTAGCCGGGTGAAGAATGTTCGGCTGGAGAACCGGAAAAGAGCCCGGGTATGTAAGCGCTGCGGGGAGCAGATAGATTAGGAAGGAAGAAAATGGCACGGCTGAAGGAGTTATATAAAGAGGTGGTGATTCCGGAGATGACGAAGAAGTTTGGCTATAAGAATCCGCTTCAGGTGCCCCGGATTGAAAAAGTGGTGATAAATATGGGTCTGGGAGCTGCGGTGCAGAATATCAAAATTATAGACAATGCGGTAGAAGAACTCTCTGCCATTACCGGGCAGAGACCGGTGGTAACCAGAGCCAAACGTTCAGTAGCTGCCTTTAAGCTCCGGGCAGGGATGCCGATTGGTTGTATGGTCACCCTCCGCCGGGAGCGGATGTATGAATTCCTTGACCGGCTTTTTAACGTTGCTCTGCCCCGGGTGAGGGACTTTCGGGGATTAAATCCAAAAGGATTTGATGGAA
>CAZKMM010000142.1:2799-5580 GCA_964553915.1 uncultured bacterium | reverse complement strand
ATCCGGAATTTAAAGACCAGGAGCTGGGTTTCTTCAGCAGACAGGGAATGATTCAGGTTTTTGGTGAAGAAAGCGCCAGCGCGGTATTTTCTCTCGGAGAAAAGCAAAATTTTACCAAACCGATTAAAACCTCTCAGGGATGGGTTATTTTTTATGTTCTGGAGCGTCCGGGCAATCTGGACCCGAAGGGTTATCAGGAGGTTTGGGAGGAGATTTTATCTCAGAAACGCGAGGAAGTTTTTCGGGGATTGCTTAATGAGGTTCGGAGCAGAATTCCGGTTAAAGAATATTCAGAAAATATAGAAAAATTCCTGGGGGAAGGTTCTGCTTCTCCGTCTCCACCAGCTCCAGAGATGAAAGAAGGAGCCAGTGTTGAGCAGGAGCCAGAAAAATCAGAAAATCAGCCAAACCAATGAAGTTTTATCGTGCAAGCGTTTTTTTAATCCTTTTTCTGTTTTTGCCGGGATGTTTTCAGAAGAATAATCATCAGAAACAGGTAATTGCCTGGGTAAATCAGGAGCCGATTTATCTGGAAGATTTTCAAAAGCAACTAAATTTAAACTGGGGTTCAGATGTTTCCGGAATAGATGATTTGGATTATCAGCTTCGGTTAAAATGTCTGGAGGAAATGATTAG
Organism: uncultured bacterium; assembly: GCA_964553915.1. Taxonomy (GTDB): domain Bacteria; phylum RBG-13-61-14; class RBG-13-61-14; order RBG-13-61-14; family DRUE01; genus CAZKMM01. Next base: position 4,944 of record CAZKMM010000142.1, on the reverse strand, counting down.
CGAACATCTAATTTTGCAGGAGGCAAAAAGGCTCGGGATAGATTTAGTCCCCTCAGAAGTAGAGGAAGAAGTGAGAAGTGCCCAGGAAATAGACCGGGCAGGTTTTTTGCATTCTCTTTCACAATTGGGTCTGAGCGAAGAAGAATGGAAGCAGGAGATTAAAAAGCTTTTATTAATTAGAAAAACTGTGGAGACGGTTTTAAAATATCAAATAAACCTGGAGGAGGCTGAGCTTAAAAGATATTATCAGGAACATATTCAAGATTTTATTTTACCGGAGCGGGTTCGGGTTCGTCAGATTTTGGTTTCCGAGCGGAAACTGGCAGAATCCATTTATCGGGGGTTGATTTCCGGACAGGATTTTGATGAGCTGGCAAAAAAGTATTCGGAAAGCCCGGAGGCAAAAACCGGCGGGAAGCTGGGCTGGGTGGAACGGGGGCAACTCCCCCGGGCAGTAGAGGAACTGGTATTTAAGCTCAAGCCCGGGGAAGTTTCCCGTCCCTTAAAAACCGTATTTGGATATCATATTTTAATGGTTGAGGATAAAACTCCTCCGGAAAAACAGAGTTATGAGCAGGTTCGGGAGCAGATATATCAAAAGCTTTTAGAGGAGAAGCAGAATCATCTCTATCAGAAGTGGATTTCTGGGCTCTGGCGTCGCTCTAAGATTGTTATCAATTATCAACTTATATAAAAAAATGAAGCTAAGGAACATCATAATAATTGGGCTGGGTTTAGCTGGTCTTTTTCTTATCGGAGCCGAGCTTGTTGACCGAATTGTTGCGGTGGTGGGAGATGAAGTGATTACTTTACGGGAGCTGGAGCAAGCCTACCAGAACGATACCCTAAAAATTCAAAAGGAAGATAAAAAACTTACTAAAAAAGAATACCTGGAAAGAATGATAGAAAAAAAATTAATAGAGCAGGAAGTAAAGCGAGCAGGGGTCACGGTTTCTGCCCAGGAGCTGGAACAGGCAATAGAAAAAAAACGAAAAGAACTGGGCTTGAGCCCGGAGGAATTTCGCTCCCTGCTCCGGGCTCAGGGAATTACAATGGAAGAATATCGCCAGCAGGTGCGGGAAAATCTGGTTTTAGCCCGGCTTTTAGCTCAGGAGGTTCGTTCTGAGCTGGAGGTCTCTGAGCAGGAGATTGTTGCTTATTATAACCAGCACAAAGATGAATTCCGCACCCCGGAGCGAGTAAAGCTTTATCATATTGTGGTCCACAAAGGCAAAGCTGGTCAGAAAAAGCTGAAGCAGATTATCCGGGAATATCAGGACGGGAAAGGCTTTACAGAGCTGGCAAGAAAATATTCTGAGGGAGAAGAAGCCAGCAGAGGAGGAGAGCTGGGCTGGGTGGAGCTGGGACAATTAAAACCAGAGCTGAGAAAAATCATTGCTCCCCTGCAGGTCGGAGAGCTAAGCCCGATTTATGAAGATGAGGCGGGCTATCATTTGTTTATGGTAGCTGGTAGAGAAAAATCTATGCTTCTTCCTCTGGAACAGGTGCGGGAGCAAATTCGCCAGATTCTTTACCGAAAGCAATTTGAGGAGCAGTATCTGCTCTGGCTGGAAAGACTCAAAGCCAAAACCTATATAGACATTCGGCTCTGATGAAAATCTGCATCACAATGGGCGACCCAGCCGGGGTGGGACCCGAGGTTTTAATCCGCTTTTTGGATAAATACTCTCCGAAAAAATTTCCTGGGCTAATAATTGCGGGAGATGAAGCGGTCCTGGAGCTGGCAGGAGAAAAATTTGGAGGAAAAAACGCTCAAAAATGGCTTAAGCAGGCATTAAGGCTAAGCAAAATTGAGCAGGCAAAAGAGCTCTCCTCTTCCCGGGCAATTCTAAATCTCAGCTCTTTAAAAGAAAAGGATTTTATCCCGCCCCGGGCAAGCAAAAAATTAGGAAAGGCAATCATCCGTTATATTCAGGCAGGGGTTGAGCTATGCCAGCAGGGAATTTGCTCCGCCCTGGTCACCCTCCCGGTCACCAAAGAATCAATGCTCAAAGCTGGCTCTCCCTATCCCGGTCATACTCATTTTCTTTCTGCCCTGGACCAGAAACCGGTTTTGATGATGATGGTTCTGGACAGGCTTCGGGTGGGTCTCCTCACTGACCATATCCCGCTCAAGCAGGTTCC
>CAZKMM010000142.1:0-2699 GCA_964553915.1 uncultured bacterium | reverse complement strand
TTTGATGCTCTTTTAGCAATCTATCATGACCAGGGGATTGCTCCACTCAAAACCCTGAATTTTGAGCGGGTGGTGAATATTACCCTGGGCTTAAGTTTTGTTCGCACCTCGGTCGGACACGGCACTGGTTATGATATTGCCTGGCAGGGAAAAGCTTCGGAAAAAAGTTTGGAGGAGGCAGTTAAGCTTGCGGTTATTCTGGCAAGGAATCGCGAGAGATGGCAGAAGATAAAATCATAATCAAGGGTGCTCGTCAGCACAATTTAAAAAATATTGACCTGGAAATTCCCAGGAATAAGCTGGTGGTGATTACCGGCTTGAGCGGTTCCGGAAAATCCTCCCTGGCTTTTGATACCATCTATGCGGAGGGTCAGCGAAGATATGTGGAATCGCTCAGTGCCTATGCCCGGCAGTTCCTGGAATTAATGAATAAACCGGATGTGGACAGCATTGAAGGATTAAGCCCTGCCATCAGCATTGAGCAGAGAACCGTGAGCAAAAATCCCCGCTCCACCGTGGGCACGGTGACGGAAATTTATGATTATCTTCGCCTGCTTTTTGCCCGGGTGGGACATCCTCATTGCTACAAATGCGCAAAGGAAATCAAAACCCAGACCATCCAGCAAATTGTTGACCAGATTCTTTCCCTTCCCAGAGGAACCAAATTTGCCGTGCTGGCACCAATTGTCCGGGGAAGAAAAGGAGAATACCGAAAAGAACTGGACCAGCTGAGAAAATCCGGCTTTGTTCGGGTAAAAATTGACGGCAAGACTTATGACCTGGGAGAAGAAATCAAATTAGAAAAAAATAAAAAACATAACATAGATGTTTATATTGACCGGCTGGTGCTGGAGCCGGAGAAAATCCGGGTCCGGCTGGCTGACTCTTTAGAAACCGCACTTCGCCAGGCAGATGGCATTGTTAAAATAGAGCTGATAGACACTGACCAGACCCTTACCTTTAGCGAAAAATTTGCCTGCCCGGACTGCGGAGTAAGCTATCCAGAAATCTCTCCCCGACTTTTTTCTTTTAATAATCCTTACGGTGCCTGTCCAGAATGCGATGGTCTGGGAACCAGAATGTATTTTGACCCGGAACTGATTATTCAGAACCCGAATTTAAGCATTAAAGAGGGTGCCATTGCTCCCTGGGCAAAAAGACATTCCATCTTTTTCAATGATATGCTCCGCTCCCTTGCCCGGCATTTTAACTTTGACTTGAACACCCCCTGGAAAAAACTTCCCAAAAAAGTGCGGGAAGCTATCCTTTACGGCTCGGGCGAGGAAGAAATAGAATTCCGAATTAAATATGAGGACGGCATCTGGCGGGACTGGAGACCATTTGAAGGGATTATTCCTAATTTAGACCGAAGATACCACGAGACCGAGTCTGAAGCGGTAAGAGAAGAGCTGAGAAAATATATGAGCATCCGCCCCTGCCCCAGATGTGGAGGCGCCCGGCTCCGAAAAGAGGCGCTCTTTGTAAAAATTGCCGGCAAAAATATCGCAGAAATCTCTGCAATGGACATCAAATCTGCCAAAGAATTTTTTGACCATCTGCTTTTAAGCCCCAAGGAAATGGAAATTGCCCGAAGGATTCTTAAAGAAATTCGCGAGAGGCTTCAATTCCTTTTAAATGTGGGACTGGGCTATCTGACCATAGACCGGGCTAGTGCCACTTTATCTGGCGGAGAAGGTCAAAGAATCCGGCTGGCAACCCAGATTGGCTCAAGGCTGGTGGGAGTGCTTTATATTCTGGATGAGCCGAGCATCGGGCTTCATCCCCGGGATAATCGCCGGCTCCTTGATACCCTGCTCCAGCTCCGGGACCTGGGCAATACTGTAATTGTAGTGGAACACGATGAGGAAACCATTAAGAGTGCGGATTGGGTGATTGATATGGGACCCGGTGCCGGAGTTCGGGGTGGAGAGATAGTAGCTCAGGGAGCCCCGGAAATAATTATGGAAAGCGAAAAATCTTTGACCGGGGCTTATCTTTCCGGCAGACTGCAAATCCCACTTCCTGAAGAAAGAAAAAATCCCACCGGGAAATGGCTGATTCTTAAAGGCTGTCAGGCAAATAATCTTAAGAACATAGATGTTAAATTTCCACTCGGGCTTTTTATCTGTGTCACCGGGGTGAGCGGTTCCGGAAAAAGCACTCTGGTGGTTGATACCCTGTATCGGGTTTTAGCCCAGAAACTATATAAAAGCAAAGAGCCAGCTGGAAAGATTCGGGGAATTAAAGGACTGGAGCATATTGACCGGGTAATTGATATAGACCAGTCTCCGATTGGTCGCACCCCGAGGAGCAACCCTGCAACCTATACCGGAACTTTTACTCCGATTCGGGAGCTTTTTGCTCAACTGCCTGAGGCACGACTTCGGGGATACAAGCCGGGGAGATTCAGCTTTAATGTCAAAGGCGGAAGATGCGAGGCGTGCGAGGGAGATGGAATGATTAAAATAGAAATGCATTTTCTTCCTGATGTTTATGTCACCTGTGATGTTTGCGGAGGAAAAAGGTATAATCGGGAAACCTTAGAAATCAAATATAAAGGCAAAAACATCGCTCAGGTGCTGGAAATGACAGTTGATGAGGCTTATGAATTTTTCTACAATGTCCCGCCCATCAAGAATAAGCTCCAGACCCTTAAAGATGTGGGGCTGGGATATATTCAGCTGGGTCAACCTGCTACC
>CAZKMM010000141.1:0-5824 GCA_964553915.1 uncultured bacterium | reverse complement strand
GGTTCAGAAGGAGCGATTATCTCAGTATCTGGAGGAGCTTCCCTGCTTTTTAATTCCTGCTCCTTCCAGAATGAGCCAGGGAGCAATAAATGAACTATTAAACTGGCTGGAGGAATTTTTTTAATTCTGCGGTAAAGGGTCTGGAAAAAATCTTCATTTGAAGCGTATTTTTCTTTTCTTGCCAAGCATCAGCTGATAAGTTATATTGCAGAGATGATGAGCCACTGGCAGGTATTTTTGCTTTTATGGGGGTTGATATTTTCCTGCTCCTCTCTGGAAAAAAAACCAAAATGGATTGAAGGAAAGACCAGGGAATATCCTTCCAGCAGATATTTAATCGGGGTGGGAAGGGCAAAAGCAAGCGGGAACCCGGCTCAGGACCAGCTTCAGGCAGAGCAGAACGCCCGGGCTGAACTTGCCCGGCAGATTCGCACGAAGATTAAATCTCGGCTCAGCATTCGGGCAGAGGAGGAGCTTAATCGCCTGGGAGCAGAGCAATTGTTCAGATTTGCTCAGGAGGTTCGTAGCTCAGTGGTTTCTCAGGAGGAGCTGGTTCTGGAAGGAGTGGAGATTGCCCGGCGTTATTATGACTCCAAGGAGCAGGTTTACTATGCTCTGGCGGTTTTAGACCGAAAAAAGGTCTGCCCGATTTTAGAGCAAAAAATCTCTAATTTGAGTCAGGAGCTGGAAAATTATCTGAAGCTGGCAAAAAAGAAAGAGGAAGAGAAGGATTTGCTTTCCTGCCTTTCTTTTTTGCTTCAGGCAAAGAACCGGCTAAAAAAATTAATTAATCTGCAGGCGGAAGGACAGGTAATTTGCGGGCAATTTACCAGGGTTGATTTTTCAATGGCAGATTTGATTGTAAAAGAATCTGAGCTGAGAAATTCCATTAAAGTAATGGTTTTAGCTTTTGAGGAAAATCCTTATCAGCCGGAAAGCCGGGTTATAGAAAGCCATCTGTTTTCTCTTTTATCCAGTTATGGCTTTTCTGTGGTGCCTGCACCGGAAAAACTTCGGCTGATGCTTCCGGAGGAGATTCAGGAGAAAATCTCCAGCCACCAGCTCCCTCTGAATCAGGAGCCGGATTATTTTCTTTTAGGAAGTTTTGAGTTAAACGGGTTAAGTCTAACCCAGATTGGCAGTCATTTTTATCATTTCTTTCTGGTGGGCGGGAGGCTGGATTTAATTGACTTTTCCCGGGGAGAGGTTTTAATCAGCATTTATCAGCCAGAGGTGATTTCCAGCAAGGTTGGAAGAACCAGCCCCCAGCAGGCGGTATTGAAGTCTTTGAGCCTGGCAGGAGAATATTTTGCAAACCAGCTTTCCCAGAGGCTGGAGGAAAAATATCAGATAGAGAAGCTGGGAAAATGAGCAAACAGATTATCTGGCTGATTTTTCTTTTTCTGGGAATGAGTTTGCAAGGAGAACAGAGATATTTTTTCCCAGTTCACCTTCCCAGGGATTGCGGAGATTATGCAGGATACTGGACACTGGTTTTGGAGCCAGGTTATTTGGAGATAGAAGCTGAAAACCAGATTGTTAATCTAGCAGAGGCAGGTCATCCTTATCCCGGGGTGGGTAAACTATGGGTGATTAAAGACAAGAAAAGACTGGAAAAAATTTTCAACCTCACTGGATTGACCCGCAAGTCTAAGTTTCAGCTTTTAAGCGAGGCTGGGAAAATCATTACCTGCCCGCTGGTGGATTTAGGCTATTTCCGTCCGAATCAGGGAACGATTTTTACCCTGGCAATTCTCAATCCTCCCAGAAAAAAAGAATTTAAAACTACCCGCTGGCTTTTAGCCTGGGAGGAGAAAAAGCCCGAAGAGAATTTTGCTCCCCGGATGATTACCTTTGATAAAATTTCTTTGCAGGAGTGCGGGGAGTATCTTTTCCGGTGTGAGTCCGGCTTTAAAGGAGAGGTCTTTACCGGGCAATCCTGCTATAGGTTTTCATTTCAGGAAAAGGATTTTTATCTGACAAGCTTCTGGCATCATCCCCAAAAAGATTTTGAGTTGGAGGAATATCAAACCCGTGCCTGTCTGGGAAGCAAGGACATTTTTCAAATTTTGCCTGCCGGGATTTTCCTCTCTGCTATCTTCCAGAAAGAGGAATCTTTATTTTTACTCGGGAGCGGTGGAGATGGTGCCCGGGTCTGCCGATACCTTTTAAAATTTCAAAATGATGAATTCAGGATAATAAAAGAATCTGCCTGCCTTGAATATTAGCTTCTGGCAGATTTTGCTCTTTGATTTTCTCTGCCCAAAAGAGGAGCTAAGCTTTTAAGGTTCTGTTAAAAGTGTTGGTTATTTTTTTATTCCGCAGGTAGCACAGGAAGTGGCAGAGCAGGTGGAACAGGAAGAATTTGCAGAGGAAGGGCGGAAGTTTTCTCCGCTCTTATGAGCGAAAACACTCATCTTTTTCTTTACCCGGGAAGAGGAACACTTCGGGCACTTAACTTTTTCCGAAGCGTTTAAAACCAGCTCCTCAAACTCCTCTCCGCACTTCTGACAGATATATTCAAATAACGGCATCTAACTCCTCCCAAGTTAAATATGATGTCTCAAGCCAGCCCTGTCAAGCGGGAGCAGAAGAAATTAAAGAAAATCCGGTTCATTCATAAACTCTTCTTCCTGCTCTTTTTGCACCCGTCCTTGCTCATCCCACCCCCGGGCTTGATAGTAAAGCTTGAGATGTTCCTCATAAATCTCCCGGTCCAGCTTTTTGCCGGCAAAGGGACCGGAAAGAATTGGCTGAGCAAAGCACCGCTCGGGCGGGTAGTCATCTTTTTTGCTGATTCCCAGCTTATTATTTATCAGACGGGTCAGGTCATAAACCCTTCGGGAGCGTTCCAGCAGGTCCTGTAAATTATAATCCACTCCTACCACCGCCTGATAGGCTTTTTCATAGAATTCTTCAGGGAAGCCGAGCTCAATCCAGGCAAGCCGGCACACGCCGAGCATATCAAAAAGTGGGCGGATGGTCTGATGATGAATTACCAGCTCTACCTTTTTCTCCGGCGGCCAGTTTGCTCCTGCTTCCAGCTCATGGGCTAAGGGCCAGGCACGGGTATGATGGGCGCCAATGTCTGAAGTAGCATAAGCCAGCGCCATTGTCACTGCTACCCGGGCATCATAGGCACTCTGCTCCAAGCCCTTTACCTGATTGACAAAAGGAGCCATTTTGGGATATTCCTTAAGAAGCCTTCTGCTTCCCCCGGCTAAAATCTCGCCAATTCCTTCTTTTCGGGCAATCTTTTCTATCAGCTTGATGATCGCTTCCTCATCTCCCCAGTTTAAAGCCAAGCCATCAGTATCATCCAAATCCAAAATCCCTTCCTGATACCCCTCAATTACCGCTCCAATTAAATTGCCGGTGGAGATGGTATCTAAACCCAGCTCATCGCAGAGCTGGTTCGCCTTAAGAATAAAAGCAAAATTGTCCACTCCTAAATTGGAGCCAAATATACAGGTGGTTTCATACTCTGGTCCCTCCACCACGGTTCCGGAATATTTGCCATCTTTTACCAGACATATATTTCCACAGCACATTGGACAGGCAAAACAGGCGCTGTTTCCAATTTTATAATCATCCTCCATTGTGTAGCCATTGATTTTTTCTGCCCGCTCAAAATAGCCGTCTTTGAAATTATAAGTGGGCATTACTCCCAGAGTGTTGAGGTAATCCACCACGCTCATCAGTCCCTGGTCCTGCCAGAATTCAAACAGTTCCCGGCTTGACAGGTCTGCAAATCCTTCTTTGCTTTCCTTAACCAGCCGGTTTAAGTCTGCCACTGGAAGGTCATTTGTGCCCCGAACCGCGATCGCCTTCAAATTCTTGGAGCCCATCACTGCTCCAATTCCGCATCTTCCTGCGTTCCTTCCCCAATCACCAGTGATGCAGGCAAAAACCACCTGATTCTCTCCCCCCGGACCAATGGCAAGAATCTTCAGGTCTATATCTTGGGTTCTTTTCCGAATCAGCCCCTCGCTCTCCAGCACGGTTTTTCCTTTCATTTCCGGGGCAGGAACAATTTTTACTTTGTCATTATCAATCCAGAGATAGGATAGCTCTTCTGCTTTTCCAAAGATGACCAGAGCGTCATAACCTGCCTGGCGAAGTTCCACCCCAAAGCTTCCACCCATTGAAGAATCACCATAAATCCCGGTTGCAGGAGAAAGACTGACAAAACTGGTCTTTCCAGAAGCAGGCATAAAGGTTCCGCAGAGTGGTCCCGGAGAGATAATCAAAAGATTCTCTTCACCAAAAGGGTCAAGCTGGAAATTATGAGCCCGAAGCTGGTCAAAGAGAATTTTGGCACCAAAGCCTCTCCCTCCGATGTATTTTAAAGCCTGTTCTGGTGCGAATTCCCGAACCTCGGTTCTCTGCCGGGAAAGGTCAACGCATAAAATTTTCCAGAAATATCCGCCTTTGATTTTCATTCCTGCCTCTTTCGGTTATTTTCTTTTTTCTCTGCCTGAGTGTAGTGAAGAATTTTCCTCTCTCCCTTCTCTACATATTCTACCTGCTTCATATGAGCGTATTTCAGGACATTTTGAAGTCTCTGTGCCTGACCGAGCATATGCTTGGGAACATAAATCAGGGCTTTGGTTGGACAGGCTTTAACGCATTCTGGCTCTCCATTGCACAGGTCGCATTTGAAAGGCACCTGAATATCCTCATGAGTAAAAATTGCCCCAAACGGACAGGAAATAATACACTGCTCACAGGCAATGCATTCTTCTTCCAGGATTCTGACAATACCGTTTTCACGCTCAATGGCTCCGGTCGGGCAGTTTTCTGCACATTTGGGCTCCTTGCATTGATGGCAGAAAATCGGCATCCGAATTACCGGAGAAGGATAAACCACCATTACCCGGATCCCGGATTTTTTCGGATTGATTACTCCGAATTTTTTAATGGAACAGGCAAGTTCGCAGAGCTTACAGCCACTGCACCGCTCGGGAACTACCGTGAGCTTCAACTTTATCCTCCTGATAAAATATCTGGGAGATTTTAACACCTTTTAGGGTAATTTCAAATTTTTCCTAAAACAGATTTTTTCAATTTAAAATTTTTGGCTATGATAAAAACAAAATTTTAAAGGAGAGGAAATGAAAAGAGCGGTATGGTTTTTGTTGATATTGGTCTGGGGATTTTTCTCAGCTCTGGCAGATATGCCCAGATGTGAGCATCCCCGTCCGGATATGCTTCGCTCCAGATGGCAGTGCCTTAATGGAAAATGGGATTTTGCCCCGGACCCAAAAAATATCGGTGAGAAACAAAAATGGTGGGGGAAAAAGAGCCTGGGTGGAAAAATCATTGTTCCCTTTGAAATAGAATCTCCTCTGAGCGGAATTGGTAAGAAACTCAAAGGAAAATACTTTTGGTATTTAAAGAGATTTGAGCTGGAGCCGGGTTTGAAACAGGCGGAGCGGGTTCTGCTTCATTTTGAGGCAGTGGATTATCAGGCAAGGGTCTGGCTCAATGGTAAATTTCTCGGAGAACATACTGGCGGATACACCCCATTTTATTTTGATATAACCAAAAATTTAAAAGAGGGCGAGAATATCCTGGTGGTGCGGGTGTATGATTCTTCGGAGCAGAGGCAGGTTCGGGGAAAACAAAGCTCCCGGGGAAAAGGATACACTATTTACTATACGCCCACCACTGGCATCTGGCAGACGGTCTGGCTGGAAGGGGTAGGGGAGTGCTGGCTGGAGAGTTTTAAAGCATATCCTGACCTGGACAAGAACCAGGTTCAGCTCAGATTAAAGTTTAATCAATCCTGTTCTGGATATTCTTTAACTATTTCCCTTGCGGA
>CAZKMM010000140.1:0-5851 GCA_964553915.1 uncultured bacterium | reverse complement strand
TAAATAATGAGCCCAAGCCAAAGCTCGCCCCTCCTTTTTCCTCGGTGTTGATGCACCGAGAGGCAGAAGGCGGAGATAAAACCTCCGCCTTCTGCTATTTTTTTGCGGGTTGATTGTTAAAAAATTAAAATAAGGGTAATGAAAAAGATATTGGTTATTGGTGGGATTTTCTTTCTGGTAATTGTCTATGGCGATAACGGGCTGGGTTCTAAAAAGATTAAAAAGCAGAGATTGATTATAGCAGGAATTGATGCAGGAATCTGGAAGATTATTCTCCCACTGCTCAGAGAAAGCAGGCTTCTCAATTTTCAGTCTTTAATTGAGAACAGCAGGGAAGAAGAAAAAAAGAGTCAAAGCAAAGACTTCTTCCCTGGATAGAGATGATAAAAAAGCTTAAGGCACAGGGATATATTCATTAGCTACGGATTTTTATTTATTTTTCTTTTTGGTAGTAAATAGATTTCAGGACAAAGAGCACTTCTTCCTGATTTTTTCTGATTCTTCCCAGCATATCAGCAATTAAGGCAAGGACGATGAGCAAAAATCCCACAATTAAAAGCACCGCCCCAATTAAAAGCAGGGATTGATAGGGGCTGGTGCGGTGGGTAAGAAGCCAGTGGACAAAGACAACCCCAATTCCTCCCACTCCAAGCAGGCTGGTGCCCAGACCCATCCAGCCGAAGAACCGCAACGGCTTGATATCCCGCAGGGCAAGAAGAATAATACTCCCTGCTTTTAAGCCGTATCTGAGCACGCTGTGGGCAACTTTACTTTTTCCAAACCTTCTTTCTCCCTGAACCTCTAAGGGGATTTCTTTAATCCTCACCTCTTTTTCCACCAGATTAAGAAAGGTTTCCTGGGTATAGGTAAAAGAGCCAAATAAATTAAGCTTGAGTGCGGTTTCTCTGCTGTAAGCCCGGAAACCGCAGGAGACATCAGTAAATTTTTTTCCGGTTAAAAAGTTAATGATTGCCCGCACCAGATAATTTCCATATTTTTTAATCCAGGGCATTTTCGGGATTAAGCTTTTATCTGCGAATCTGCTGGCAGTGACAAAATCTGCTTGATTTTTTAATATCGGCTCAATCAGTCTGGGAATATCTCTGGGGTTAAATTGACCATCGCCATCAATATTGACGATGAGGTCTGCTCCCAGCTCCAGAGCGGTTTTGATTCCGGTGGAAAAGGCTTTTCCTACCCCGAGGTTTTGAGGATGCTTGACCACAATTGCCCCGGCTTCTTCAGCCAGTTGGGCGGTGCGGTCAGTGGAACCATCATCCACCACCACCACCTGAATTTCCTTGACCCCGGGGATTTCCCGGGGAATTCCCTGAATAACCTGAGTAATGGTTGGTTCTTCGTTATAGGCAGGAATAATGACCACCAGCTTCATTGCTTGATTTTTAATCTGAGCTCATAAAGAGAAAGCGACATTTTAAATTCAATGAGTAATTAAATCCAGAAATCCCTTGATGGTCTCCCGCTTGCGGACCGATTCAGAATAAAGCCGGGCACTGAACAGGGCGGTAGCGGCATGAGCGGCAAGCAGGCTGAAAAGCTCATAATCCACCTTTTCCAGCTTCTCTTTCTGAGGCAAGAGTTGATATACCGCAATCACGCCCACCAGTCGGTCCTGGACCTTCATTGGCACACAGACCATCGGGTGCCGATAGTCAAGCTCTAAGACATCCGGCTCGCTCTCCCGATAATAAATCTCTCCACTCTCCCCGGCTCCGCCAATAATTCCTTCTCCCAGCTTGATTGTGGGAATTTCCTCCAGAGTCAGACCTTCTGCCTTCACCGGTTTTAAGCTTGCTTGCTTTTCATTATGAAGGAAGATGACAAACTTACCTGCTCCAATTAAATTGATGATAATTTCAGTAATAATTTCCAGAACCTCATTAAAATCCAAGGTGCTGTGAAGTTGATAGCTGGCAACATAAAGATTGGCAAGATTGTTATTCTCCTGCTCAATCTCCCGGTAGCGAGCCACAAAATCCTGGGTCTCTTCGCTCACCTCCTGATAGCGGTTTAAAAGCTCCTGCTTTTCTTTTCTTAAATGCTCTATTTTTTCCTGAAGTTTCTTTTCTTCTTCTCCACCTCCTTCTAAAAGGAGCTTGTTTTTCTCTTCTTCTAGTTGTTTAATTTTATTCCTGAGTTCAAGGTTTTTGTTGATTAATTCCTCGGTAAACTGCACCACTTTATTATACATCTCCATAAAATCCTTGCCCTTGGTAAATAAATCCTTGGGGTCAGTTATGCTTTCCGGGTCAATTTTGGGAGGATTTTTTTCTCCGCTCATCTTTTTTAATCATAAAATCTTGTAGAAAAAAAATCAAGCGGAAGCTTTGCTTTTTTTTCTATTTGGAGATTTTGCTTTCCTGGTTTTTTTCCCGGAGCGTTCTATTAGCCATTTTGCCACGGTCGGAGCCAGGCTTCGCTGGGTTTTGGAGCTGACATACATCCCAATATGCCCAACTGGATAAGCCAGCTCCGTATAATCCCTGGTGCCAACATATTTTTTTAAAGGACGGGAGCAGGAGGGCGGAACCAGATGGTCCTGCTCCCCAAAAATGTTAAGCACTGGCATCGTGATATTCTTTAAATCCACCTTCCGCTTGCCTAAATAGAATTCTCCCTTGACCAGCTTGTTTTCTTTGTAAAGCTCTTTGACAAATTTCCGAAAGCATTCTCCTGCCTGGTCCGGGGAATCAAAAATCCATTTTTCCATCCGAAGAAAATTCCGCACCACATTTTCATCGTCTATGTTGTCCAGCAGTCCCACATATTTATCCAGAATTAGCTGGAAGGGCTTGAGCCATAAAAAGCCCAGATTCATAAAATCTCCGGGAATATTGCCAAAAACCTCTACCATTAAATCCACATCCATTGCCTGTGCCCAGACATTTAAAAGCCCATCCCGGGTATGAAAATCAATCGGTGCCACCATTAAAATCAGGTTTTTAATTTTTTCCGGGAACAGAGCCGAATAAATTGCCGAGAAAGTTCCTCCCTGACAAACTCCCAGAAGGTTTATTTTGGGATTTTTGGTGGAGCGACGAATATAATCCACACAATTGTTAAGATAGCCATAAATATAATCTTCCATTGTCAGGTATTTATCCGGCTTGGTGGGGTATCCCCAATCAATCACATAAAGTTCAATTCCTCCCCCAAGCAGGTTGCGGAATAAAGAGCGGTTTTCCTGAAGGTCCATCATATATTGCCGATTAACCAGAGCATATACCACCAGCAGGGGAATCGGACATTTAACCTGCTCTGGTTTATAATGAAAGAGCTGAACTTTATCTTCCTTGTAAACTAATTCTTTGGGAGTAGGAGCTATTTCAACATCTTTTACCTCCATCAGGTTCTGAAGACCTTTAAGGAGTTTTTCCTGAAAGAGCGCCATCTCTTTATAAAAATTAGCCAGGTTTTGCTCATAATTGCTCGTCATTTTTTCCTCCTCAGAGATTATTCTTTATCTTGCTCCGGAATTTGGTCTTTGCCAGTTAGTCCCTGAAGGATTTTCTTCTGCCAGCGAACTTCTTTTTTCAGCTCATAAATGGCTTTATAAATCTCATCCATATCTTTTTTGCTGGGAAGGGGAGTGGGTTCTATGATTTTATCGTAGAGCTCTTCCGTCCATTTTCTAAAAAGCAAGCCCCGGGTTAAAACCTCCCGTAAAAGATTGATAAATTCCTCAGATAAAAAAAGCTCGTGATAGGTGTCCTCGTTAATCGTCCACCAGAGCCGATAAAACTTCCGAACCCCCTCCGGACTGGACCAGTCCTCATCTTTAAACTCATCTAAACGCGCCAGAACCCGCTCCATCGCCCGCAAACCGGTCTGATAAAAAAGTGAATAATACTCATTTAAAACCGTGAGAAACTCTACATAAGAATCCAGGCTCTGGTTAATTCTCTCCTGAAGGTCGCGGAAATATCCCATTGCCGGCATTCGGAGAATTTTCCCCAGAGAATCCTCATAACTTTGCCGAAGTAAACCATAAAATTCCAGTGCGGATTTGCTCTCTCCAGAAATTGCCTGAGGAAACTTCTCTCCCATTTCCTGAAAATCTTTCATTAAAGGAGCAAGAAATCCCCAGATAAAATCACTCTCCGTCCTGAACATCTTAACCGCAGACTGGATTATCTCGGTGCGGGTCTCATCTTCTTTTCCCCAGAGCGATTCCATCACACTCTGATATTGCTCAATCCACCTTTCGCTTAATTCTTTAAGCTTGTTCGGGTCTAATTTCCCCTGCGAGGCAATAATCGGTGCCAGAGCATTTTTCCAGAATTCCATTACCTGGGTATAAATTGCCCCCGCATTCAAAACCCGGGAAAATACCTCTGCTCCCAGCCCCTCGGTTTCTCCGCCCAAAAGCTGGTCAAATTGTTTTTTAAGAAAATCCATCCAGCTGGTGAATAAATCAAACCCGGGAAATTTTGCCTCTCCCTGCTCCCATAGTTTCTGCCAGCTCTCCAGCCCCTTCTGCCAGGCTTCCTGCCAGCTTTTAAAAAGCTCGCTCTGCCAGCTGTACAAATCCGGGGGAGTTTTTTCAGCCTGAGAATCTTTTACCTTTTCCTGACTCATTTTTTCCCCTCTTTTTTATTTTGGGTTTTTGTTCCCAAGATTAATCTCTGCCATTGGGTAAAAAGTCGGGCATTGGCTTCACTCATCTTTTTGAGCATCTCTGCCCATTCTTCAATCAAATCAAATCCTTTTTTCCGCTCCTCAGCCACTTTTTTCTTGATTTCTTCCAGCTCTTGCTTCAGCTCCTGACATTGCTCTTCCAGTTCTAAAAATTCCTTGCGAGAAACCAGCCCAAAATTAGAAAAGAACTGCTCAAATAATTCCTTAAGCTCCCTGGCTCCTTTTTCTTTGCCTTTGGGAAGAAGCTGTAGGTATGGCTCCAGCCATTTTTCCCATTCCATACCTTCGGGATATCCCTCTTGAAACCATTTCATAAACATCTCTGCCTGCTCCATATTCCGGGCGGAAAGGAGCATCATCTGACCAATCCATTCCAGAAACTTGGGGTCTATTCCAGAAGGTTTAGCCATTATTCCTTGGAAAGCATAGATTCCAGCTTGGAGAGATTTTCCTCCATCATCTTCCGATACTGCTCCTGGCTCTCCTTCATCAGCTCCATCCACTTCTTGACCGTCTCCTTGCCTTCCTCGCGCAGAGCATCACTCTGGGTGAGAATCATCTCTAGAGCCTTTTCGGTCTGGGATTGAAGGGTCTCTAGGATTTTCAAATAGGTTTCCCAGCTGGTGCGGATGAATTTTACCATTTCCTCGCCGATTTTACTTGGGTCAATCATCTCCTAAACCTCCTTGAACAAAAATTAAAGTTATTTAAAACTATTATAATCAGGTCAGCGGGAATAAGCAAGAAAATACTTAAAAAATTTTTAGTTTTTTCTTTCTAGCTTTTTTTTAATGAGGAAAGCAATGAGAAGGAAAGGATTTTTTATTCTTGCTCTCGGGCTTTTGTTTTGGTCTTTTCTTGTCTGGAGAACCAGGAGATTCCACTCTTTTCAATCATAAAGTGCAAGAATTTTCCTGAAAATCCCGTGCCCCGGCAAAGGAACATAATCCTTTTCCGCAAAGACACACAGATTATCCTCAAAGCCAAAAAATCACCACCACCGGTCCGCAAAAGATTTTTACCGCTTTTAATTTTCTCCCCGCCTCTAATAAAAAATTGCAAAAACTTGACTTTTGTATTTTTGTATAGTATTTATTATAGAGAGCTGGCAGAGTATCTTAAAATTGATCTCGCTATCATATACAAACTGGCACAGGAGGGTAAAATCCCTGCCACCCAACCCGGAAACCGG
>CAZKMM010000139.1:0-6035 GCA_964553915.1 uncultured bacterium | reverse complement strand
ATCGGGCTGGGATTGGAGCGGGAAAAAACCTATCACTTTTGCCTCTGGATAATTGATGAAATCGGGCAGGCTTCTTCGCCTGCCCGGGTCTCGGACACAATTCCTTTTTTAGGAGTGGAATTAAATTCCGGCACCACTATCAATCAGCTTGGAGAATTCGCCCGGGGAATTAAAGATTTCAACCGGGACGGTCGCACGGACCTGGCTCTTTCCAGCCCCTCGCAGGGAAAGGTTTTAATTTATTTGGGCAGGGAAGAAATTTATAAAAATACCCTGCTCTTTGGAAATAGTTTAAAGCAGACCCGAAGCTACTCTCCTGATTTAACCATTAGCGGAGATGCCCAGGAAAAGTTTGGGGAAAGAGTTGCAAGCTTGAAAGACCTGGATAAGGACAGCATAAATGAGCTGGCAATCACTGCCCCTTCTGCCAGCCCGGGAAAGATTTATCTTTTCAAATACAGCTCGGTTTCTTCTCTTTCTACCTCAGACGCCTGGGTGGTAATAGATGGAGAGCAGGCAGGAGATAGTCTGGGCAGAGAAATTGCTTCCTGCTCAGACCTGAATCAGGATGGCTTTTATGACTTTGCGGTCTCAGCTCCCGGAGCTGGAAAGGTTTATCTGGTGCTGGGTGGAGACAGCACTTCTCCGCTGGGTGCCCTGCCCTCTTCTGCCAGCATTTCTCAGGTGGCAAGTGTGGTGATTCAGGGACGCAGTGCAGAAGGCTTTGGCTCTGCTCTTGCCTGCGGGTCAGATTTAAATGGCGATGGCGCTCCTGACCTGCTGGTCTCGGCACCGCTGGCTTCTTCCCGCGGAGAGGTTTATTTGTTTCTGGGCGGAAGTGCCGGGGTGATTGATTTTACTGGTATCAACTCCCGGGCTCCTGCGGTTCAGCTGGATTTAACTGCAGGAGATTCTGCGGACTTAACCATCAGCTCTCTCCAGCCCGGCGAACAATTTGGCTTTGACCTGGTAATGCTGGAAGATGTCTGGGCACGCTCGCTTGCTGATTTAAGCCGGGACTTTGCGGTTTCTGCCCTGGGAGCTCCGGGGAAAATTTATCTTTTCTGGGGTGGAGCAAAAGGCAGGCTGGCTCTGGACCAGCTCTCTTCCCCCAGTTCCGCGGATACTTCCTTCTCAGACCTGATTCTCACAGGAAATACCTCAGAAACTATCACTGGAAAAATGAGTGCTGGAGTGGATTTTAATCAGGACCTTTATTACGATTTTAGCTTCTCTACCAGTGCGGGGATTAAGCTCTGTTATTTAAAGCCGGCTTCTTTAAGCTCAGAGATAGAATGCTCTGGAATCTATCCGCAGGAGAGCATCTCCTCTTTTTCTTTGCTTAAAAATTTTTCTGGAAAAAATCATCCCTGGCTTCTTCTGGGCATAGCTGGAAGAAGCAAAGGGTATCTATTAAAATAGATATGATGTTCAAAAGGACAAAAGGTTTGCTAATTATCTTCCTGGCATTAGCATTTTGCTTTTGCCATAATCCCGCTTCCCGGCTCAAGCCAGCCGGGGAAAAGATATTGACTAAGCCTCTGGATGAGTTTACGCCGGAGGATTTCAAAAAGCTCCGGGTTCTGGTCCGCACCAATTATGGTGATTTTGTCATCGGCTTTTATCCAAAGCGAGCTACTCTTCTGGTCAAGAATTTTGTCAAGCTGGTTCGGGAAGGGTTTTATGATGGTCTGAATTTTTTTATGCTCATTCCTCATTATATGGTGGTAGGGGGAGACCCCAAAGGGGATGGCACCGGTGGTCCTGGCTACTGGCTTCCTGTTCAATATAATGACCTTCCCAAGGTGCGGGGCGCGGTGGGAATGTTTCATCCCCCTCTCAGACCCAGCCAGATTGGTAGCCAGTTTTATGTTTTGCTGGATAAAGAAACGACCAAGACCAGTGCTTATCCGGTTTTTGGTTATGTAGAGAAAGGGATAGAGGTTTTAGACCGGATTAGCGAACTACCGACCGAGGGACCGAAATCCAAACCTTATCCCTGGAAAGCCAGGGTGCCGGTAATTATTCGGGATATGACCCTAATGGTGGTGGAGGAGAAAAAATGAGCCCGCTGGCTAAAAATCTGCTTCAGCTTTTTACCTCGCTCTGGGCACGTCCGGCTTTAACTTTAAAACGAGCCAATTTACTGGAAATGGAAGTATCGGGCGAGCTGGTGGAATATAAGCCTAGAATGGGGATGGTTGAGCGGTATCTTACCCGTCCGCCGGTGAGATTTTCAGACCTGCTTTTTGCCTTAAAAGAGGCAGAACAAGATTCCCGGATTAAGGCTTTGCTTTTAAAAATCGGAGAACACACTCTGGGCTGGGCAAGGGCGCAGGAGTTAAGGGAAGCAATAATTTCTTTTCGGGCAAACGGAAAAAAAGCCTTTGCTTATCTGGAGGAGGCAAGCACTCTGGATTATTTCCTTTCCTCTGCCTGCGACCAGATAATTCTTCCTCCCTCCCAGACCCTGGACCTACTCGGTCTTTTGGATGAGGTTCTTTATTTCAAAGGCACTCTGGACAAACTAGAAATTAAACCAGAATTTTTCCAGGCAGGAAAATATAAAAGTGCTGTAGAGCCATATACTCGGGAATCAATGTCCAGGGAGCATCGGGAGGCACTGGAATCTATTTTGGAAAGCTTATATCAGGAGCTGGTGGGAGCTATTTCTTCTGCTCGCCATTTGAATCCCGAGCAGGTGAAAAAACTGACTGACCAGGCACCGTTTCTGGCAGAAGAAGCCAGAGAAAAAGGATTGGTGGACCAGGTATTATATCTTGACCAGCTGGAAGAGATGCTGGAGGAGTTGCTCGCAGAGCCGATAAGAAAAATAAGCGCAGAGCGGTATTATCAGCTCAGACTTCTCAGCAGGATAGGGCTGGAGGGATTTCGGAAAAGAGCGGAAATTGCTCTGGTTTACGGCACCGGGGTTATCCAGTCCGGTGGTGATGGACTGGGCTTGGAGCAATGGGACCAAACCCTTACCTGCGAACAGATGCTCAAAACCCTCCGGGCAATTAGAGAAGACCAGAAAATCAAAGCGGTAATTTTTCGGATAGACAGCCCGGGAGGAAGCGGGCTGGCTTCAGACCTGCTCTGGCGGGAGCTTCGGTTGATCCGGGAGAACAAGCCCTTGATTGTCTCAATGGCAGATGTTGCGGCAAGTGGAGGATATTACCTGGCAATGGAGGGAGAGCCAATCCTTGCGCAACCCACCACCTTAACCGGGTCGATTGGGGTAATTGCCGGCAAGGTTAATCTTCGGGGCTTGTATCAAAAGGTGGGGATGAAAAAGGAACTGGTAAAACGGGGAGCCAATGCGGATTTGTTTTCAGATTATTCCTCTTTGCAGGGGAGCAAGCTGGGGAAGTTAAAGCGGGAGCTGGATTATTTTTATCAGAAGTTTGTGGAGAAGGTATCTCAAGCCCGGAGGATGAAAAAGAGCGAGGTAGAAAAAGGAGCTCAGGGAAGGGTCTGGACCGGCAGGCAGGCAAAGGAGCTGGGGCTGGTGGATGAGTTCGGAGGGTTGTGCCGGGCAATAGAGCTGGCAAAGGCAAAAATTGGTCTTTCTCCCGGGGAACGGGTAAACATCAGTATTTATCCCCGAGTTCGGAAAAGATTTTTCCCTGCCTTGAGAATTAAAATTCCTTTTTTGAACCTGGGAAAAGAATGGCAATGGATAAAAATCCTGGAGAAACTCTCCAAAGAGCGAGTGCTTTACCTGATGCCTTTTAATTTCAGGATTCGTTAAAGGAGGTGGAGGATGCCCTTTTGTCCCATCTGTCGGTTTGAGTATCAGGAAGGGGTTAAAGAATGTCCGGACTGCGGAGCAGAGCTGGTGGAAAAGCTGGAGCCAGAGGAAATTATTGACAAGCTAAAAACCGCTTATATTACTACTTCTCCGAGCAACTCGGAAATGATTTGCGAGCTTCTTAGGGAGCAAGAGGTTCCCTGCCTGGCAAGCAATGAGCTGGGCTCGGCAATGCTTCCGGTTTTAGGGGAGAGTTCGGAAATCCAAATTCTGGTGCCAGAAAAGAAACTGGCTCAGGCGCAGGAATTAATCCGTGCCTATTTTGAAGATAATCCAGAGGAGCTGGAGCTGGTTGCCTGTTCCAATTGCGGAGCGAGAATTGAGCCTGAGCTTAAAAAATGTCCCTTCTGCGGAGAAGAATTTGAAGAATAACTAGCCCGCATAATACTTGCCCAGGTCAGAAACACTGAGAACTTCTCCCTCCTGAAGCAATTTTTCTTTAACCACCTCGCCAATAAACAGAGTATGGTCGCCAAACCCGAGCCAGGCAATCAGCCGGCATTCTATATAACCCAGACAGTCTTTCAATATCGGGGCACCGGTAATTCCTCTCTCCCATTCCAAGCCCTCAAATTTCTTGCTCCGCTCCTCTGACTTTAATTTAAACCGCTCCACCAGGGCTTTTTGCTCTTTTCTCAAAAACACTACCGCAAAAGCCCCGCTTTCCAGAATCATTTTATGAGTGTATCTTTTCGGGCTTACCCCCACCGCTACCACTGGAGGCTGAAATGAAACCTGGAGAAATAATGATAAAGGCATTCCATTAATTTCCTCTCCCGCAGAACAGGTCAAAAGATAACAGCCATAAACGGTTTTATTTAAAAGCTCTCCCATTTATTTCTGGTTCAAGATTACTAAAGCGTCAACCGCTTTTGCTCCCTGCCCCTGAGGTAAAACTATCACCGGATTTAAGTCCATCTCCATAATCCGTTCTTTATGGTCATAAGCAATCCGACCGACTTTAATAATCATTTCCACCAGAGCATCTACATCTGCCGGCGGTTTTCCCCGAAAACCTTTAAGGAGCTTTTTGCCTTTAAGCTCCTCTAACATCTGCTGAGCATCAATCCGATGAACCGGCGCCAGCCTCATTGCCACATCCTCTAAAGCCTCCACAAAAATTCCTCCCATTCCCACAATTACCACCGGACCAAAAATCGGGTCTTGGTTCATTCCAATAATCATCTCCACTCCTTCCGGCACCATCTCCTGAACCAGCACCCCGTTGATTACCGCTTCCGGCTTATACCTGCGAGCATTTTCTAAAACCTCCCGATACGCCTGGCGAAGCTCCTGCTCATTTTCCACCCCCAGCTTAACCACGCCTGCCTCGGTTTTATGAAGAATATCTCTGGAATCAACTTTTACCACCAGGGGATAACCAATTTCTTTCCCGGCTTCTATCGCTTCCTCTTCTTCCTGAACCAGTTTTTCCTGAGTGGTGCAAATTCCATAATAACGGAGCAGTTGCTTGGATTCAGATTCACTCATTGCTCCGGAAAAATCCTGAAGATAAAACTCGGAAGCTTTCATTATATCCTCGGTTACCAACTCGTAAATTTCCTGCTCCTCCTGTTCCTTTCTTCGGTTCAAATAGAACTGATACTCTGCCATCTTCTTTACCGCCATCACTGCCTTTTCCGGAATACCAAAACTGGCAAGCTTAAATTTCCGATAAATTTCAGGAATCATCGCAGAATCAAAAGCCACCGGGATAATCGGTTTGCCCTTCTCTTTCATCAGCTTACGAAGATGCTCGGCAAATGCCTCATCGGTCCAGGCTTTTGCCTCCCGGAAATCTATCCCTCCGCTTTTTTCACTTTTTCCCACCCGGGCTAATCTCTCCCGTTCCCGAGAAGCCCGAGAGATTCCAGAAATCAGGGAAAAATAAAAGCGGGGAGTCCGCCATTTATAGTGAGACAAAATCCGGTCCCCTGCCCGAATTAGACGGGAAAAAACCGTGGTTCTGCCAATTTTCACCCCGATCAAAGAACCCAGGCTGATGATAATGTCAAAGTTTTGCTCTTCTGCCAGCGCCTGAACTATCTCAAAATGTGCCCGGCGGTGAACCGTGCCCACCATATCTACCGGGTTGCCCCGGCTCCAGAATTTGGGAAGCACCCGGTCGATCCGCTCCAGGGTCTGGGGAGAAAGCTCGGGTAATTCCAATCCTTCCCGGGCACAGAGGTCTGTGGTCACCACTCCCCAGCCCCCGCCTAGG